>DASQFA010000751.1:0-7047 GCA_035633375.1 Rubrivivax sp. | reverse complement strand
GCCGATTCGAATGCCGGGCAGCGGGTTGTCGTGCCTTACCTGCGCGCGACCGGTGTCGAACAACTCGATACGCTGGTGGTCTCGCATCGCGACAAGGATCACGCCGGGGGAGTGTCGGCGGTACAGGCGTATCTGCCGGTGGCCCGGCTCCTGTCGTCGATGATCGAACTCGGCGGAGAGCGCTGTACCGCAGGGCAGAGCTGGGAATGGGATGGGGTACGTTTTCGATGCTGCACCCGGTTTTGGCCGATTACCAGATCGAAACAAAAAAATCGAACAACATGGGTTGCGTACTGCGCGTTGGAACTGCCGCCGGCAGCGTCATGCTCACCGCCGACATCGAGGCCGAGGACGAGAGGGCGCTGCTTGCCCGCTCATCGTCATTGTTGCGCAGCGAGGTGCTGCTGGTGCCGCATCATGGCGGTAGCCGCTCGTCGACAGTAGATTTCATCGCTGCTGTCGGTGCGCGCGAGGTGGTGTTCTCGGCGGGCTACCGGCCGGGTGTTTGGATACGGCCGCATTCCCATCGTCTCGTGGCTGCGCGCGCAGGCCGACGAGTCTCTGCTGCACGCCCAGGAAGCCGGGGAGATCATTACCCTGCTTGGCGGGGCGCATTCGCTGGCGGTCGGTCCACTGCTCGATGCGCCACAGCAAGGTACCGGCGCGATTCTGCGCAAGTCACTGGAAATGGAAAGCGCAGCGGTCGCTCTCTATCGCAGACTACTCGACCAGGTCAAGGGCAAGTCGGTGCTGCTGGAGGAGTACGCACGCAAGATGATCGCCGCCGAGGAACTGCACGTCGGCAAGGTCGAGAAAATGCTGCGCCGGCCCGATGACTAGCCGCGGAAGGGGCGTTGGATCTCCTATCCTTCAGGTTCCGACAGTGCAGCATGACGTCGTCGCTTGACCAAGGTAATCGCGATGATCGCCAGACAAGCCAGCGCGTTGCCGAGGAAAAGCAGAGCCATGATCAGATCACCCAGATTGGCCAGCGCATAGATGATCGTGCTCACGTGGGAGATGAAGAACAGACTCCATGTGGTATAGGAGATCCCGGTGGCACCATTTCTGTCCCTGGCCGCGCTCAGCATCTGCGGCACATATGCCAGGAGGCGCAGGGAGTTCATCAGCGTGAACATGGCGGCGGCAGCAGCGGGCAGCCACTCATGATGGGTCCCCAGATAGGCCTTCACGGCGTTGCCGTAGTCCTTCAGCGCCAGCAGCAGTTCGAAAGACTCGCCCATGACTCTGTGTTCTCCACAAACGATTGGAGGAAGACGGTGCCGGGGCAAGACCCCGCCATCCGACGCGTCAAACAAGGCGGCACCACGGCGCATCCTTTCTTCAAGCGCGCATGCCGCGCGGTCACCGCCATCCTTTCTGCATGTGCCAACTCGGCTGCAAATCGGCATTGACATTCTAGGCGATTCCCGGGCCCCGACCAACTGGACGGATGTGCCTTTTATTTCCTTGAGCCGCTCGCGCTGCGCCGCACCGCGGTAAGCGCTGTCGCTGTACATTCGCCTCTCCTCGCCATGCAACAGCTTCGCCACTTCATGGCTGTCATGGATTTGGGCGGCGCTGACGCCGGCACTGTGGAGCAGGCCGCTTTGGGTGTTCACGCCGATATGGACCTTCATGCCGAAGTGCCACTGGGCAGATGACGGGCCAGCGGCGTGAGTCCACGCCGCGCGGGCTGCCCCGTGTCGCGTCCGACGCCAAGCTGGCTGTATGCGAAGGCATATGAGTCTGGCCTCTCTACCCGCTATGCGTGCGTCTTAGGCTGTTTCCGCGGGTGGTTCGCTTAGCGGAGAGGCCTGAAGTAGTTCTCCACCGTGTACATTCCGATCTTGCGCCCCATCTCGGCACCCGCTTCGCCGGAGGTGCGGTAATGCACGCCATCGAAGATTCGAGCATTGATGACCTCGGTTACGTAGTCGGACAGCCGGTCGAAGCTGCGGGTCACTCCCGGTGCGGTCGTGCTGGTCATCGTGAACGTCGGTACCGAATCTCCAAAGAGAACCTGTAGCACGCTTGCCGCGGAGCCCTGAAAGGTGCAGTGTGCACACGGGTACTCGGGGTGCATCGGCGTGGAAATGAGCGGCTCCCAGGTCGCATCGCGCTCGGTTGCGTCGTTGCCGTCCAGATCTGCATTGCGGATCGCGGTCACCGGACGCCAGAAGTTGTAGGCGTACTTGGCGTCGAAGACCGCAATCGCTGCATCGGCGGTCGCGATGGCGAACAAGGCGAACAGGCGCGCATTGTCCGGCACGTCGAGGTCATTTGCCGCCGCGATCTGGCGCGCGACCGGGTTGTACGTGGCCGGCCCCGTCAACTCCCAGAACCGGGCAATGTCGGTCTGCTCCGGCGTGCGCGATGAACCCTTCTTTGCCCCCATCGCCCTTACTTCGTTGTAGTCCTTCGCCCATTGCGCGCTGGTGAGCGCATAGGGGGCGGGCGGGCGGACCGCATCGCCAGATTTCAGTCCGAACGGCCGTACCGCACCCCAGGTGGGAAACACGGGGAACACGGTGGGAACATACTTGCCGGCAACGGCAAACGGACGATAGGTATTGGGGGCATCGGCGCCGTCCTTACTGCGCTCGGTAAGTATTGCGGCGGCGGCCTGCTCCCCGAGCCGAATGCCATTTGTTTTGGACGGTCCATCCGGCACGCTCGCGAGGGATTTCTGCAAAGCCTTGTCGAAGTCCTTCGTTTGCTCCGGAAACAGGTGGACCAGCGCGGAGTGGGCCGCTGCAGCCGCCGCGGCGTCCCGTGACGTACCGGGCTCGGCCTGCAGACGCGTTCGATACGGCGAGTAGCGAGGATCGATCGAGTTGACTGCCTCGAACATGGCGATGTGGACGATCGCCATGCTTCTCGAATGTAACGCTCCTCCCGCGCGAGCCGTCGTGCCGGCAGCGACTGCGTTCTCATTCCAGTCGGTAATGACATCGGCCGTTACTGTGCTGCTCAGTGTCACCAACAAAGATGCGGACGCTATAATGCGAGTTGCTGTTCTCATGACTTCCTCCTTCATTCCGCCGGTTAAATGCTCAGTGGTCTAAGCGCGACACGAGCCGATCGATCCCGGCGACGCGCTGCGGCGTGGTCAGCGCGTCGGCGAGGGCGCGAAACATCGGTACCGGATCCTGGTAGCGAGTCTCGCTGAACTTGACGATCACGACCTGCGATCTCGGGCTTACTACAGTTACTGCCCGCCGTGGCCGTAGGCGAAGAAATCGCCTTCGTTACCTGGCGACCGCCACCAGAACTGTTGGTGGAGGAGGCCAAAACTGGTGGCGACCGAGGGCAGTACCGACAAGGCCGCCCAGTCGGCCGGCACGCTGGATGCAGCGAGGCCTGCTTCGCCCGCTGCATCACCGTGAGCCCGATCGTCACCAGGCAGCCCAGCAGCGACAGCGCGAACGAGCCCGCCAGCACCCAGTCGTGCACCACCACCATGCCGTACGCGGCGCCGAGCGCGTTCGTCAAGGCCCACATCGCCCAAGTGCACAGCGCGATGTCACGTGCTCCGTTCACACTCCTGGCCACGGCCGCGATCTGCGGCAGGTAGAAGACGACGCGGATCGAGTTGACGGCGCTGAAGGCGGTGGCGATCCATTGCGGGTCCATGGCGGCGGTCATGGCTGCGAGATACTGTGCGACGTTCATGGCGAACTCCGTTACGGGTGAGCCATTAAATCGCATTGACGCAAAGAAAGCCCTGCGGTTAGGCTAAGGAATTCCGAAGAAAATATTGCTCATGAAAATCAACCAAGTACCGTCGAGCGGGAAGGACGGCGAGGTGTCCTTGGCAAGTGCACACGACTCACAGGCGCCCGCTTCCGCGCTGAAGGTAGGCGATTGGGACGTCGATGCGACCGCCAATCAGTTGAGCCGCGATGGCCAATCGACCCGGCTGGAGCCGAAGGTAATCGAAGTCCTGGTCTACCTCGCGCGCCACGCCGGGGATGTTGTCGGGCGCGGGGAGCTGCTGCAGGCAGTCTGGCCCGGCGTGATCGTCGGTGACGATGCACTCACGCAGGCCATCATCAAGTTACGCAAGGCGTTCGGCGATGACGCGCGCCAGCCGACCTACATCGAGACGATTTCGAAGCGCGGCTACCGGTTGATTGCTCCGGTGCGCACAGCGGCGCCCGAACCGGAAGCCGCCGCGCCGCCATCGCCTCCTGCCGCACCCACTCGCCACCCGCGCTTGTGGCTTGTGGTCGCGGGCACGGCACTCGTCGCAATCGTGGCGGTGCTCGTGCTGGCCCCGGAAACGGCCACGCGCCAGGGCCTGCCCGGCGTGGCCGGCGGGGGCCTCGAGGTGGGTGCCGAAACGACGGAACGTCCAACCCTCGCGGTCTTGCCGCTTTCCAACCAAAGCGGCGACGCGCAGCGTGACTACTTCAGCGATGGTGTGACCTACGACATCATCAATGCGCTCGGACGGTTTTCGGGCCTGCGCGTGATCTCACCCAATTCGATCGAGCAGTTCAAGGCTCGCGCCCCGAGCCCGAAGGCGATCAAGAGCGAGCTCGGGGCGCGCTACTTCGTGACGGGCAGCGTTCTCGAGGCCGAGGGCCGGCTGCGCGTCACCGTCGAACTGAGCGATGCCGAAAAGGGTGTGGTGCTCTGGTCAGAACGCTATGACGGTGCCGGTGGGGACGTTTTCGAAATCCGCGACCGCATCGTCAAGAACATCGTCGGCACGCTGGCGGTCAAGGTCACGCGCCTGGAGGAGCAGCGCGCCGCCGCCAAGCTGCCCGAAAATCTCGAAGCGTACGACCTGGAGCTGCGTGCCCGCGCGCTGCTGCGGAAGTCGGATCGCGTCGCCAATCGTCAGGCGCGCGCGCTGCTGGATCGGTCGCTGCAACTCGCGCCCGACTACGCGCAAGCTTGGCTCGAATATGCGAACGCCGAGCGTCAGCGTTCGATTTTCGGCTGGACCGAAGATCCGACGCTGAGCTTGCAGCGCGCGGAGCAGTTCGCGCAACGAGTGCTCGCGCTCGATGACCCCGGATCGCAAGCGCAGGCGCATGGGCTCCTCGGCGTCGTGTATGCGATCGCGGGAAAATTCGAGCAGGCACTCGTGGAGGCCGACCGCGCAATCGAACTGAATCCGAACGATGCATCCGCCTTCGATTCGCGCGGCGCGACGCTGCTGTATCTGGGCCGAACCGACGAGGCGATAGTGGCCTTGCAGACCGCGCTGCGGTTCAATCCCGCCGGCAGGGGCGCGGGAGGCGGAAGCGATCACGCATTGGCGTACTACACGTTGCGGCGCTATCGCGAGTCCGTTGCCGTTGCTGAAAGCGCGCTCGCGCGCTACCCGGATATCGCTTTTCTGCACGCGATTCGTGCCGCCGCACTTGCCCAGTTGGGAGACCAAGATGCAGCGCGCGACGCCGCGGCGCAGGTGCTGCGGCTCGATCCGTTTTCACGTGTCGCCGACTACGGCACTCGCTTTGCCAAACCCGAACACACGGCGCACCTGCAGGATGGCTTGCGCAAGGCGGGGCTGTGAGCCGCAGGTCGCACCACTACTTCAGCGCTGGCCAATTCTGCCGCGCACGTGCGAGTACCTGAGGGTCCTGGTCCGCCGCGTCAGCGCCCTTGGCTGAGGAGAACACGTATAGCTTGCCGTCGATGATCTTGAATAGATTAGGATCGGCGTCAATCTTCTTGCCCAGGCTGATACCCATGGAGCAGTGACCGCGGAACTGCGGCAGGAAACGATCGGGGTCCGCGCTGAAGGCAGCTTGGTGCTCCGCGCTTGCGAAGTAGTAGCGCGCGCCGTCAAAGTCCCGCCGGAATTCGGGCGATCCCTTCGACGCCCGGCCCTGCTTGAAATAGGCGACCACGTCGTAACCCTTCAGGGCAAGCGCCGGCGCGTCGTCCGTGCGGTCCTGAGCGTGCGCCGCGGTCGCCACAAGCAGCACGATCGATACGACAAGCGACTTCGTGAAATTCATAGTCGAACTCCTCGCCCGGCTGGGCTCGATTCATCCTTCGCGCCTCGCAGTGCGGCCGCAACAAGTTCCATTTGACACAAGTTCCGTTTGGCCTGACGGCAAGCAACGCGAGTCATCGAAGCGGCTTCCGCCGGTTAAATGCTTAATGTCAAACGAACGTAACCGGTAACCCACCGGCGTTCGTCCCTTGGTTTCGCGCTTGTAGTCACGCTTGAACTGGCCAGTGTGTTCAATCTTCCGCATTCAGGTCCGCCATCAGGTCCTCGACGGTGGCGAACGACTTCAGGCCACCATTGCGTGCCTCCTTCATCGCTTCGATAGTATCGATGTTCGGAACCAGTGGCTCGAATGGCAGTGCCTTCTCGCGGGCGATGCGGGTCAGCATAATGCGGAAGGCGTCCCACACCGTCAGCCCCACCGCCGCAAGCACGGCGGTCGCCTCTTCCTTAATGTGCTCGAAGGATAGGAAATTCAACCACCTTCCCCGAAGTATCCCTGCACCTTCCGCGCTTCGTCAACCGTTATTTCCCGCCAGTTTTATTCCGCGAGGTTCGTCCGATCTATCCTTTACCCTGAAAACGCCCTTCGCCTTTCGTTTGCAGGGGAACAGACACGAACGCTCCCGTCGGGCAGGCTATGCAACCGACGATGACGAGCCGCCGCAATGGAGTTTCGTTCCCGGACGTTACCAGTTGATCGGTCGCCATCCCGACAGCCTGCTTGTCTATAGCGGGACGGCGAGCATCGACAGGGTCGGCGGGCAACTTCGTCTGACCAAGGTAAGCGCCGGCAAGCGCAGCCGGATATTTGGTGTCATACGCCGTGGCGATCCGGGTGAAGCGTATTTACTGGCTTTCAAATGGGGCAGGCAGAATCCGCTGGAAATGGTTTGCGTCATCGGCAGCGATCTGGACAACTACCCGCGCCTGACCTGTCACTGGGGCAAGGCGGGCAATCCGCACCGCCAGCCGGGTATGGAAGCTTACTTTGCCCAGGAGCCGTGGGATCCGGTCAGGCCTTGAACGTAATCCATATCCACTGGTAGCCGGCATTCGGCGAGTCAGCT
>DASQFA010000750.1:0-7221 GCA_035633375.1 Rubrivivax sp. | reverse complement strand
CGGATCACCGAGGTCGATCTCCAGCGCCAACAGGTCGCTGCGCGCCAGGGCCCGGCTCAGGGCCGGGCCGGGAAAGCTCCATTGCAGCTTGCCGACATGGATCGTGCCGAACAGATACGAATCTCGACCCTCCTTGCTCAGACGCCACAGCAGGCCTCGGTCGCTGGCGCTGCGTTGCGCAGCTTGCAGCTGTTCGGCGCCGGGCGGTGGCGGCGGCGGCGCGCAGACCGGCGCGGCGGCCGCGCCCGTGACGCCCACGGCCAGGGCCAGGCCGGCCAGCCAGGCGCACGGGTGCAAGCGGCGCCGCTGCCAGGGCCGGTGCATGTCAGCGTGCCCCTTGGCTCAGATCGATGCTGAGCATGCCGTCGGACTGTTGCCAATGCAGCTTGCCCAGCACATCCATGCCGAGCAGCGGTTTGCCTAGCGCCGGCAGCGCGACGATGCGCAGGCGATCGACACGCACGCCGCCTTGCAGCATCAGATCGGCGCGCACCACCTGGCCTTCGACCTCACCGCCGGCAGTCTGCGAACGCACGGCCCCTTCGACCGGCAGGTTCAACCCGCGCGCCAGCGACGCGGGCAGCGCACTGCGCGTGGCGCCGGTGTCGATGAGGAAATCCACCGCCTGGCCGTTGACCGTGGCCGGCCAGTGGTAGTGGCCGTCGGCCGAGCGGCGGATCTGCACCAGCTCGCCCTTGGCCTCGACGCGGGTGCTGCGTTGCTGCGACAGAAAGGCCTGCACCGCCAGGAACAGCACCAGCCCGACCAGCAGCCACACCGTGACCACTTTCAGGCCGCGCGGCAGCTCCTTCATCGCGCTCGCGCCGCCACGGCGGCCACGGTTTGATCGATCGCGCCAAACACGCTCAGGCCATCGCTGCCGCGGACTTCGATGCACACGCGGTCGCCGAAGCCCATGTAGCCGGTGCTGGCGCTGCCGCCATCGAGGATTTCGCGCGCACGCTTCTCGGCAATGCAGGCGTAGCCGCTGGCCACGTCTTGCTGGCTGAAAGTGCCGCTGCCGACGATGCTGCCGGCGCGCAGGTTGCGCGTGCGGGCGATGTGCGCGACGAGTTGGCCGAAATGCAGGCTCATATCGGCGCCGGCGTCGATATGGCCGACGCTCTTGCCGTTCCAGCTGATGTCGACGGGCAGGTGCACGCGGCCGCCGCGCCAGGCCGAACCCAGCTCGTCGGGTGTCACCGCCACCGGCGCAAAGGCGGTGGCCGGCTTGCTTTGCACGAAGCCGAAACCCTTGGCCAGCTCGGCCGCAACCAGCTCGCGCAGGCTCCAGCCGTTGGCCAGCATCAGCAGGCGCACGCCGTCGAGCGCGGCGTCGGCGGGGGTGCCCATGGCCACGTCGCCGGTGATGACCGCCAGCTCGGCCTCGAAGTCGATGCCCCAGGCGGCGTCGGCGAAGCTCGCGTCGTCGCAGGCGCCGAGGAAATCGTCGCTGCCGCCCTGGTAGACCAGCGGGTCGTCGAGGAAGTCGGCCGGCGCCTCGCCGCCGCGCGCGCGGCTGAGCAGGCTGATGTGGTTGATGAAGGCCGAGCCAGCGGCCCACTGGTAGGCGCGCGGCAGCGGTGCCATGCATTGCCGCGGTTCGAAGGCAAAGGCATGCCGCGCCTTGCCCTGGTTCAGCGTGTGGTACAGGTCTTCGAGCTGCGGCGAGACGAAGTTCCAGTCGTCCAACAGCTGCTGCAACCGATGGGCGATGCCGGTGGCAAAGTGCGCGCGCTGCAGATCGCGCGACACCACGAGCAGTTGTCCATCACGCGAGCCGTCCTTGTAGGTGGCGAGTTTCATGCATCGTCCAGGTTGATGGCACTATTGTGCCGATGCGTAACTTGTCCGCCCCGCCCCGCTGGCTTGCGGCCAGGTTCTCGCGTCGGCGCGCGTCGACCGGGGTCTGGCTGTTGCTGGCGGTGCTGCTGCTGCACGGCCTGTTGCTGGTTGCGCTGTTGCCGGGCGGCGATCCGGCCGCTGGCGTGGCGGCGCCGCCGCAGCCCGTGGCTGGCGGCCCGCGCGTATCGAGCACGCGTGCCGTGCCGCCGCCTGCCGCAGTGCCCATCGAGGCCGCGGCCGGCACAACCGCGGATCGCCTTGCGCCGACGCAGCGCCGCGCCGCGGCCGCGCGCAGTGCACCGGCCGCTGCCGCACCGAATCCGCCGGCGCCGGCGGCCGTCGCCGATGCGGCAACGCTGCCCGCCGAACCCTCAGCGCCCGCTGCGCAAGACGCTGCCTGGGCGCCATCCACGGTGGACAGCACCGTGCCCGTGTACGCCAATCAGGTGCCGGCTTCGGCCAGCCTGCACTACCAGCTGCAGCGCGGCGCCGTGGTGGGCCACGCCCAGCTGGTCTGGCAGCGCCGCGACGATGACTACGAGCTGAGCCTGGAGGGCGACCTGATGGGCATGCCGGTGCTGGGCTCCGTGAGCCGCGGGACGATCGATGCCGACGGCGTGGCGCCACTGCGCCTGGCCGAGCGCCGGCGCTCGCGCGAACTGCGTGCCGCCAACTTCCAGCGCGACTCGCAGCGCATCACCTTTTCCGGGCCGCAGACCGAGTATCCGCTGCGGCCAGGGGCGCAGGACCGGCTGAGCTGGATGATCCAGCTGCCGGCCATCGTCGAAGCCGATGCGGCGCTGACCCAGCCCGACGCACGCGTCACGCTGTTCGTCGTAGGCACGCGCGGCGACGCCGAGGCCTGGCACTTCGAGGTGCAGGGCCGCGAGGCACTGGAGCTGCCCGCCGGCGCCGTGGCGGACGCACTGCACCTGCTGCGCGAACCGCGCCGGCCCTACGACACGCGTGTCGAGGTCTGGCTTGATCTGGCGCGCCACTACCTGCCAGTGCGTGTCCTGCTCGGCACGGTGCCCGGCGGCCAGCCACTGGAGTTGAAGCTTTCGCGCCTGTCGCCAGCGCCCCTGTGAGCGCGCGCTACAGGGGCCACAGGACGCGGGCGGCCCAGGCGACGACGGGGCGCATCGGCTTGAACTTGAAATCCGCCGCGCCGGGCCCAGATAGCGATTAAGGAGGCCCAGCCATGCAGATGCTCTATAACTCGGACAGTTTCGCGGTGCTGCAGATCGACATCGGCGTGGCCGGTGAAGACTCGGCGGCGCCCAGCCGCGGCGGTTTCGAGATCGTCGACAAGTCCGCGCGCAAGGGCATCTTCATCGAAGGTGCGGTGGCGCAGGGCTTCAAGGACGGCGTGCAGGCGCTGATCGAATCCGGTCCCAGCGAAGAGGCGCTGGACGACTACATCGCCGCGTACACGACACTCGCGCAGCAGCCTGTGCATCTGCACTGAGTCGGGAGACTGGCCTGCGCGCAGGCTTGTGCTGGAAGAAGACCAGCGCCTTGCCCTGGCAGGCTCGGGCCGCCACGAGTTCGAATTCAATCATCAAGAACGCCGCGCACGGCCGAGCGGTGTGTTTCGGTGCATAGCGGTACCCCGTGGCCACGCTGAATGCGGACATTCGCTTAAAGCCTTTGCGCCCGCTGGCCGCCAGCGGGGTGGCCGACTCCGTTCAGATGAATTCTTATTCACTACGTCGGCCACCCCGCTACCGGCCGGGTTCGTTGTCCCCCATCGCCCCTTAAAGGCCCGCTGCGTGTACGCGGCGGCATTCTCGTGCGCCCGATGACCAGCGGCTTTGCGGGCTGCGCGGTGGGGCTCGATGGCCGAGAACACAAAGGCGCGTGTCGTGCGCTGCATTTGCGCGGCCTCGAAAGCACCACAAGCCCGGCCGGCATTGGGGTGGCCAACGGAGAGAATAAGCATTCCCTGAACGGAGTTGGCCACCCCAATGCCGGCCAGCGAGCGCCACCGGTTGCAATTCAACCTTTGCAGCAGGCATGCATTTGAGAGGCGGCCACGAGCCGCGAGCCGCCAATGCCATCTACGCGTTCGAACGCAATTGCGCATGAGACGGCAACGCGCCAGCCGCTGTCGCGCCTGGGTGCGGCCGCCCTGTAGGCCACGTAGGCCACAGGGGCTTGCGGTGGCCCCCTGGCTGCGCCAAGATGCCATGCATCGTCGATCACGGCAGGGGGTGCCATGGCCAAAGGCCAGAGCGAAGTGCGCAGGGTGTTGTCGCCGGGCCTGAGCGAAGCGCCGGTGCTCGACCGGCTGTGCTCGCATTTCGTGCTCACGCTCACACTGCGGCAGGCCGGCCGTTTCAACCTGCGGCGCGATTGCAACAGCCTGCTCGCGCTGACGGCGCGCCACCTGGTCTGGCCCGCGGCCGTGCTGCTGCGGCTGCGCGCCTACCTGCGCCTGCGCTGCAAGAGCAACGATGCCTGGCGCGGCCATGACGCACTGAGCGACGAGGCCTTCATCCTGCGCCACGGTGCCTGGCGCGGCAGCTATGAAGAAGGTACGCTGTTCTTCTATCTCGACGAATACGTCAAGGACGCGCCGAAGGACCTGCTGGCCGTGCTCGGCGCCAGTTGCGACTGGCTCGAACGCAGCCTGAAGAAAGAGGCCACGCTGGTCGAGAAGAACATCGACGCGCTCGCCGGGCTGCTGCAGCTGAACCCGGCCGAACGGGCGCTGCTGCTGTACGGCACGCTGGCGCGCTACCAGCGCGATCTGCGCGGCTTGTTGGTCGAGTTCAAGGTGTCGAGCGCACAAGAGGCCTATGCCGCCATCGCCGCGGTAGCCGGCGTGGATGCGCGCGAAGTGGCCGAGGCGCTGCGTGCCGGCTCGCGCCTGGAGCGCGTGGGCATGGTCGAGAACTTGATCTCCGAACACAACATCACCGACCTGGCCGACCTGATGAAGGTCAGCGAGCAGCTGCCGCCGGTGCTGATGCGCGAGTACCGCGGCCCGAACGACCTGATGGCGGTGTTCACCCGGCCGGCGCCGAAGAGCGAGTTGAAGATCGGCGATTTCGCCTTTGTCGCCGAGGACGCAGGCGTGCTCAGCGCGCTGCTGCGCAACGCCGTGGCGCGCAAGGAGCCGGGCGTGAACGTGCTGCTCTACGGCCCGCCCGGCACCGGCAAGACCGAGCTGGCCAAGGTCTGCGCCGCGGCGGCGGGGCTGGAGCTGTACGAGGTGGAGTACGCCGACCGCGACGGCAACTCGCTGTCCGGGCGCGACCGCTACCGCAGCCTGCAGATCAGCCAGGTGTTCCTCAAGGGCGGCCAGGACGTGGCCCTGCTCTTCGACGAGGTCGAGGACGTGTTCCCGCCCATCTCGTCCGAGGCCGCGCAGTTGATCGCGCGGCTGGACAGCGGCGACGCCGCGCCGGGCGGTATGAACAGCAGCGTCAGCGGCAAGGCCTGGGTCAACCAGATCCTGGAAACGAACCCGGTGCCGGTGGTGTGGGTGACGAACCGCATCGAGCAGATCGACCCGGCCTTCCGCCGCCGCTTCCAGTACCACCTGTTGCTGAAGTCGCCGCCGCCCGGTGCGCGCGAAGCCCTGGTGGCGCGCGCCCTGGCCGGTGCCCCGGTGAGCGAGGGCTTTGCCGCCAGGCTGGCCGAGCGGCGCGGCCTGACGCCGGCACAGATCCGCACCGCGGTGCGTTTCGCGCAACTGGCGAATCACGCCGAGGGTGACTTCGAGGCGCTGGTCCAGCGCCAACTGGGCAATGCCGACAAGGCGCTGGGCGGCAGCCGCGATCGCGGTGCGCGCAGCGTCGTCACCGGCTACTCCTTAAGCCTGCTGAACGTGGAATCGCGCTTCGAGGTGCCGCGCATCGTGCAGGCGCTGCAGCGCCGCGGCCATGGCAGCCTGTGCTTTCACGGCGCGCCGGGCACCGGCAAGACGGCCCTGGCCGAACACATCGCCATGGCGCTGCAGCGAGCGCTGATGATCCGCCAGACCAGCGATATCGCCAGCAAGTACGTGGGCGAGACCGAACAGAACATGGCGCGCATGTTCGAAGAAGCCCAGGCCGAAGACGCGGTGCTGCTGCTGGATGAGGCCGACAGCTTCCTGCGCAGCCGCCGGCTGGCCGAGCGCCACTACGAGGTCAGCGAGGTCAACGAGATGCTGCAGGGCATGGAGCGTTTCGCCGGGGTCTTCATCTGCACCACCAACTTGTTCGAAGATCTGGACGAAGCGGCGCTGCGCCGCTTCACCTTCAAGCTGCGCTTCCATGCGCTCACGGCCGAGCAGCGCGAGCGCATGTTCGTGGCCGAGGCTCTGGATGGCGACGCCGCCTTGCTGACGGCCGAGCAGCGTGGCCGGCTGGCGGCGCTGGACCAGCTGGCGCCAGGCGACTTTGCCGCGGTGAAACGCCAGGTGGAGATCCTCGGCGAGGCCTTCGACGCGGATGAGTTCCTGTCGCAGCTGGAAGGCGAGCACCGCGTCAAGCCCGAGGTGCGGCAGCGGCGGGGGATTGGCTTCGTGCGGGGTTGAGCGGGTTCAGCGCCGGAGCAGCCGCGCGGCCAGTCGGTCGATGACGCTGTGCTGTTCGATCTGACATTCCCAGACGGTTTCGACTTGCCACCCGGCGGCGCGCAATTCGTCGCGCTGGCGGCGGTCGCGCTCGCGGTTGGCGGCGATCTTCTCGGCCCAGAAGCCGGTATTGAACTTCGCGGCCACGCTGCCGTGGTCGCAGTCATGGCCATGCCAGAAGCAGCCGTGCACGAAGACGACGGCTCGGCGTTTCGGCAGCACGATGTCCGGATGACCTGGCAGATCGCGCGGGTGCAGCGTGTAGCGCAGGCCGTGGGCGTGCAGTAGGCGTCTGACCGCCAGGTCCGGGGCGCTATCCTGCTGGCGCACGCTGGCCATCAAGCGTGCGCGTTGAGGCGACGAAGGCTTCGGATCTGTCACGGAGTGAAGTATCGATGAGAGGACCGGACTCGACCGCGACCTTGGCAATACGTCGCCGCGACAACAGGCGGAACACCTAGCCGATCAATCCGTAGCGTGCGCCGTCGAGTCCCGCGGTGCGCCCGCCTGGCTCAAGTCCTGACACGGAAATCCGGCGCACCAAAGATCCACCTGCGCAGGAAGCGAGCGCAGCGGGGTGATGTCGTGGCGGTGTTGGTCTGACGCTGGCTCATGCGGTCCTCTCATGGTTTCCAAGTTGCCCGTATGCCAACGCCTACCGGTTCGGCGCCAGCCATGGATGTGCCGTCGGCACCGCGGAATCGATAGCCTTCCTACAATCGCGCCATGAACACTCTCAGCCCCAACTTCACCCGCGGCGCGGCCCTGCCGGCGCTGCTGCAGCAGCGCATCGTCATCATCGACGGCGC
>DASQFA010000749.1:0-5223 GCA_035633375.1 Rubrivivax sp. | reverse complement strand
GGCGAAGGCCTGTGCCGCGGCCACCAGTGCGAAGCGCTGCGAACGGTTGGCGAACTTGAGCAGCTTTCGATCGCCGGCGGCCTGCGCCACGACCGCATCGCTCAGGCCCTTGACCTCGGCGGCGATGCGCACCGCAAAGCCGCTGGCATCGAAGCTGGCGATCGGCGCCACGCCACTGCGTGCGGCCAGCAGCGCCTGCCAGGTGCTGGCGACGTCGTTGCCAACGGGCGTGACCAGGCCCAGGCCGGTGATCGCCACGCGGCGCCGCGGGCTGTTCATGCCACAGCCCGCGCGCCAACCTCGACGCGCGCCGTGGCCACTGCCTTGCCATCGGCACGCGCCAGAACCTTGAGCCGTGCGCGCTGCGCGTCGGCCTCGATCAGCTCGGCCTCGAGCTGCAGCCGCGTGCCGGGTGCAGTGAACGAGCGGATCTTCACCTGGGCCACCTTGATGAGCACGAGCGTGCCTGCCGCCTGCAGCGCAGGCGCCTGTTGCGCAAGCTGCAGCGCCAGCGAGGCCAGCGCGTCGAGCAGCAGCGTGCCGGGAAACACCGGTCGGCGCGGGAAGTGATCGGCAAAGTACGCGGCGGCATCGAGCGCCGGCACGGTCAGCAGCGCCCGCAGGCGCTCGCCCGGGCCCTGTTCGATGCCACTGATCTGTGGCGCCGGCACGCCGCCGAAGCGCCCGGCCGGGGCACCGGCACCGAGCAAGGTCGAAAAATCGGCGCGCACCGCAGGCGCGCCATCGAACTCGTCCATGGGCAACATCGGCCCGACACAGTCCACCAGTTCCAGTGCGAGGCGGCCGTCGATCGTGGCGCGGCCGCCATAGGCCACGGCCTCGGCATCGCAGCGCTCCAGGTTGGCTTCGAGCTGCAGCGTCTGCCCCGAGCGCGGCACCTGGAAGTAACGCGCCTCGCCAGCCAGACCGGCCACCGGGCGGCAGGCGAAATCGAGCTGCGCCATGGCCGACCAGGCGGCGAGCTGGCCCACCGCCTCGGCCATCAGCGAGGCCGGAAAGCCTGTCGCATGCGCCGGCACCCAATAGAGGCCTTCGATGCGGCCGGCGGCTTGGCGCGTGATGCGGTCGACGAAGGAGAAACTGCGAAAACGCTCGCCCACGGCCGGCCGCAGCTCAGTCGGCGGCGACTCGACGCGCAAGACTCAGCCCGCGGCCTGCGCAGCCTGCTGCGCGCGGATCACGACCTTGCAGAAGGTCTCGGGCGTGAACAGACGCGGCACGTCGCCGGCCTTCATCGGCGTCTTGAAGCGCTCCGCCGGCACTTCGGTCAGGAACTCGCGCAGCCGCGCCAGGCCGGCCTCGGTGACGATGCCCTTGTTCTCGAACTCGGATTCGGCCAGCGGGCCACGTGCGTCCTCGACGATCTTGCCGCGCGGGATCTTCACGCCGAAGCCCTTTTCAAGGCGAAAGACGAGATCGAGGAAGTCGATGGATTCCGCATCCAGGCCCTCGATCAGCGGCACCTTGGCCTGCACGTCCTCGACATCGCAGCCGAGTGCATCAGCGATGGTCTGCGCGACCTTCGGAAAGACCGCATCGATCTGCGCCTGGCTGATAGCCTGTTCTGACATTCTGGGTACTCCGTTCATTCCATCTTGAAGCCGCCGTCGACGTGCAACACCTCGCCGGTGATGTAGTCGGCGAAGCGCGAGGCGAGAAACCACACCGCGTAAGCCACGTCCTGCGCCTGGCCATAGCGCCGCATCAGGATGCGCGCCTTGATCTGCTCGTCCGCGAGATCGCGCACCGCCTGCGACATCTCGGTTTCGATCACGCCCGGAGCGACGCAGTTTACCGTGATCCTGCGCGAGGCCAGCTCCACCGCCAGCGCCTTGGTGAAGGCATTGATGGCTCCCTTGCTGGCCGCATAGTTGGTCTGGCCACGCCCGCCTTTTTCGCCCGCCACCGAGCTCAGGTTGACGATGCGACCGGCACGCTTGGAGATCATGTGCTGCACCACCGCGCGCGTCAGGTTGAAGACGCCGCCGACGTTGGTGTCGAGCACCGCGCGGATGTCGTCGTCCTCGAGCATGCCGAGCAGGTTGTCGCGCACGATGCCGGCGTTGTTGACGAGCACGTCGATGCGTCCGCGGCTTTCGACGATGGCGTTGACCGCGGCAGTCACCGCCCCGACATCGCAGACGTCGACCTGCAGCGCCTGGCACTTGCCGCCAGCGCCCTGCACGGCATCGACCACCTCCTGTGCGGCCGCCGCGTGGCTGCGGTAGAAGAACACCACGTCGGCAGCGTCGCGGGCGAACAGCTCGACGATGGCGCGGCCGATGCCGCGGCTGCCGCCGCTGACCAGCGTGACCTTGCCCGCCAGGCCGGATTCGATCGACAGGGGTTGTGCCGGCGTCATCTGCAACGTGGCGCCGTCAGCCGGAGATGGCAAAACCGCCATCCACGAAGAGGGTATGGCCGTTGATCATCTCGGCCTCCGGCAGGCACAGCAGGTACACCGCGCCGGCCACGTCTTCGGGCGTGAGCACCGGGCCGGCCGGCGTGCGCGCCTTGAACGAGGCGATGAGCTCCTCGCGGTTCGGGAAGTAGGCCAGCGCGTCGGTCTCGACCACACCGGCGCTGACGGCGTTGACGCGGATGCCGACGGGCCCGAGTTCCTGGGCCAGCGAGCGCACCAGCGATTCGAGCGCCGCCTTCGACGCGCCGATGAAGGCATAGTTCGGCATTGCGCGCACCGATCCCAGGCTGGACATGGCGATGATGCGCCCGCCGCCGCCCATCATCGGTGCGGCACGCTGCGCAAGCAGATTGAGCGCGAAGGCGTTGGTCTCCATGCACCAGCGCCAGTGTTTCAGGCTCATGTCCATCGCCGGCTTGAGCACGCCGCTGGCGGCATTGCTGACGACGATGTCGAGCCGGTCGAAATGCTTGTGCAATTCGACGAACAACTCGTCCACGCTGTCGGGCTGGCTGACGCTGGCCTTGACCGCGATGGCGCGTCGACCGAGCGCGACGAACTCCGCGCACAGCGCCTCGGCTTCTTCGTGGCTGTTGTAGTAGTTGACGATCAGGTCACAGCCGGCGCTGGCCAACTTGTGCGCCACGGCACGGCCTATGCCGCGTGCGGCGCCAGTGACCAGGGCCGTCTTGCCGGCCAGCGGCAGCGCGACAGGGTGGGCGGGGGCGTGGTGCGCGGCAGGGGTCGTCATCATCAGCTATCGGGGCGGCCGCGTGCGCGGCAACGCCATGTTGCGGCGCAGATTGTAGGGTCTCGCACAGGGGGGACGAAGAGGGCAGCGCAGGGGCTTCGGGCTTTCCCGTCGCTGCCCAGGCGCGTGAAGGAAAACCCGGGTCGCGGCGCGCGGCGTCGCGCCCACATCGCGTGCCCACAATGACGCCAACTCTGCATGCCGACCCAACGACGTGGTTCATTCGGTGGGCCTCTTTGCCCGCCACTAGACCCCTCCACTCCCCTCTAGACCCTCTAGACCTCGTCGGCCGTCAGCGCGTCGGACAGCCTGGAGGCAGCGGCGTCGATGGCGGCCGTCAGTTCGGCGTAGCCGTTCGTCACTGGGAACTGCGGAAACTGCGCAGCAATGGCCGGCGGCGCGTGAATGAAGAATCCCGCATCGGCCGCCAGCAGCATGCCGGTGTCGTTGTACGAATCACCCGCCGCAATGACACGATAGTTCAGGCTCTTCAATGCCTGCACCGCGGCGCGCTTCTGGTCGGGCTGGCGCAAACGGTAGTCGCGCACATGGCCCTCGCCATCGACCACCAGGCGGTGGCAGAACAGCGTGGGCCGGCCCAGCTGGCGCATCAGCGGTTCGGCGAATTCGTAGAAGGTGTCCGACAGAATGATCACCTGGAAGCGCGTGCGCATGTCGTCGAGAAAGGCGCGTGCGCCGGGCAGCGGCCCCATGCCGTCGATGACCTGCTGGATGTCGTCCAGCCGCAGCCGGTGCTGGTCGAGCAGGTCGATGCGGTAGTGCATCAGCTTGTCGTAGTCGGGCTCGTCGCGCGTCGTGCGCGCGAACTCCGGGATGCCGGTGCGTTTGGAAAACTCGATCCAGATCTCGGGGACCAGCACGCCTTCCATGTCGAGACACAGCACCTGCATTCCTGACTCCTGCCACGCCGCGGCCGACACGGCTGCGAGCCGCGACGATGCTACCGCAGCGCCATCGGTGCTTGGGCTACGCGTTTTTGCCTGGGCTGGCTTCGCCCGGTTGGCGCAGCGCCTGCAGGACGGACACGTCGGCTGGGGAAGAAGGTCTGCAACGCCAGCTCGGTCAAGGTGATGTCGGCCGGCGTGCCGCACACGGAATGGGTCTGATGAAGCTCGGTCCTGGCGGCGGCCCCAGAGCGCTACTACTTGGCCACCTTCAGGGAGATCAACTCGCCGTCCAGCTGGCCCGCGCCTTGCGGATGAGTCGCCAGGCGCGTCAGACTGCGCTTGATGGTCAGGATGCCTGTCTCGGGGCTGATCCAGTAGCGATCCACCTGCCCGAAGTTGTCGGTGATCAGGATGCGATAGGTCTGGAAGCTGCCGGCCGGCACCGTCAGCGACTCCTGGGCCTCGACCTTGTAGCTCACCTCATAGGACCGGAGCTCGCGGCTCGGGTACACGGTCATCTGGTGCTTGCTGGTCCACGACTTGCCCCACTTCCAGCGGGTAACGGTAGCCCACCGGCGGGTCGAAGGAGGCCGTGGGCTCGCCGTTGCGGTTGAGCGTGGCAAGCAGGCCGAAGTTGTTGCTGGCCGGGTCATGCAGCGACGTGCCCGCCTGTGGCGACACCATGCCGCGCGCCGCCTTGCCCTGCCACTCGCGATCCACCAGCGTCCAGTCGACGGGGCCGTCGGCCGCGCCGAAGCTGCCGCTGCGGCGCCTGAAGTAGCTCATCGTCGTACCGGCCGGTGCGCTCACGAAACGATCGGCCTTCGGCGCCGGTGTGGTGCAGCCATTGGCCAGCACGAAGGTCGCCACCGCGGCGCCGGCCACGATCCATTTGAAGTTGCGGTTCTTCCGGACTATTTGTGGGCGAATTGCAGCCGTCCTGAGCGTCCGACACGAGTTGCCCACCGCGTCGGTCGTGCGTTCGTCGCAAGCGACGCCCGCCCGCCGCCGTGGACAACTCTGCACTGTGGTCGGCGGGCCCGTACGTCGAGCCGCTTGTCGGGGCTTCAATCGTTGCGTCAGGCCGAGGAGTCCGCCGCAGCCGATTCGCGCATGAACCC
>DASQFA010000748.1:0-2932 GCA_035633375.1 Rubrivivax sp. | reverse complement strand
CTCGCCTGCACCTGCCTGATCGCCTGGTGTGCATTGCGGCCCGGTCGAAAGCCGAAGCTCGAATCCGAGAAGCTCGGATCGAAGATCGGCGTGAGCACCTGGGCGATGGCTTGCTGGACCACACGGTCGGTGACCGTGGGATTTCCGAGCATGCGTTTGCCGCCGTCGGGCTTGGGTATCTCTACCCTTCGCACCGCCTGCGGTGTGTATCGCCCGCTTTCGAGCTGCCCTCGCAATGCCGGCCAGTGTGCGCGCGCATGGGCGGGCCAGTCCTCCACGGTCACGCCGTCAATGCCCGGCGCTCCCTTGTTGAACTTCACCCGTTTCCACGCCCGCGTCAGGTTGTCGCTGGCCAGCACCGCATCGAGCAGGTCTTGTTTCCTCGCTTCGTCTTGTCTCAAGGCTCGGTGCGTGCCGGCCGCCGGCGCATCTTCCCCGGGCGGGGTCGGCGATGCGTTCGAGGTCGTCAACGTCTGCTCCTTGTGTCTCGTTGTTCTGCCCTTCAGCGGCCCGACTCCTGGCCACCTTCTACGGCTTCTGCTGACTTCTGCACCTTCACGACGCGTGTTACCGCGCGTCGCGCTGTGCGGTCGATGGTGAGTGCTGCCGATTCATCGCATGCAGCGGGCAGCGCGTCGCAGCGCCTGGACCTTGGTACCCCGGTGTGGTCCGATGCCGGGTCTGTCACCTTCAACACGCACCGCAAGCGATGCAGATCTCCCCAGGTAAGAACGCGAACTGTCGGTGCACAAGCGCCGCATTTACCGTAGGCTGCGTACCGGTGGGCTTTGCTGTCATGTGCCAGCTCGCCTCGCATCCCTCGGCCTTGTCTATGCGGTTTCTGTCCGTCGCCTCGCACCTCTTGCACTCCGGCTTCCTCCAGACAAGACCTCGCGGGCCTGCCCTTGCCTTCGGCTCGTGGTTATCCTTCGCTCACGATGAGTCCAAAGCGGTACTCCCACAGGGGACTTGCACCCCATAAGTTCGCGCCCATGCTGGGCGCACACCCTTCCTTTAAGCGGACCCACTTACGGCGGCCCGCTTAAGTCAAACGTTGGTCCTCATAGTCAGCTCATGCCGCGCTCAACGTCCGCTCGGAAGCCCATCTCGAAGTCACTGCGCTTCGAGGTCTTCAAGCGCGACTCGTTCAAGTGTCAGTACTGTGGCGCGGAGGCGCCAAATGTCTTGCTGCACATCGACCACATCAAACCGGTCGCCGTAGGCGGAACCAACGAACTTACGAATCTCATCACTTCGTGCATGCCCTGCAACCTGGGCACGGGACGTACCTCTCGATGATCACGCTGCGGTCAACAAGGCCCGCGCGCAACTCGATGAGTTACAGGAGCGGCGGGAGCAACTCGAACTGATGATGCAGTGGCGCGAGAGCCTGCGCGACCTTGACCAAGAGGCCGTCGAGCGACTTGCTACGTACTGGAAGGACCACACACCAGGCTGGTCGGTTAACGATCATGGGAAGCGAAACATCAAGAAGTGGCTTCACACGTTCACCATCGAGGAAATCTGCAAGGCCATGGATGCGTCAGCGACCTCGTATCTCGAGTTTGACGCGGAGAGTAAGGCCACCGCTGAATCGGTTGCGCTTGCATTCGACAAGATCGTTGGGATCTGCCGCGTGAATAAGGCGGCAGAGAAGGACCCCGACCTCAAGCAGCTGTACTACATCCGGGGAATCCTCCGGAATCGTATACCTGGATACTTCAACGACAGCATGGCACTTCAGTACCTGAAGAACGCTCGTAGTTGGGAGGTCGGCCTTGAGAACCTGAATTCCATGGCGCGCGGCGTCAAGAATTGGACCGAGTTCACGTCGACCGTAGGCGAACTTATCCTTGAGAAGAAGCGCGAGTTCGGTGAAGAGGACACGAATAAGGCCTAACCCTGTGTTCGAGCCGACAGCCCGAGGCAGGCCATGGTGTGCGGCCCAACACGAACCTGAGCGGCAGCAATCTGGAAATCTGAATGGCCGCTGACAGTCTTCTGCTGTCGATCGACCAACTGCCACAAGCGACAGCAAGGCACCGCTTGCAGCCCATCAGATCTAGATGATTGAACGCATATGGGCATCACACCGCATGGCTGCGCGCCAGCGCCGCGCGCAAGCCGCCGAAGCGGCGCCGGTACTGCGGCGCCGACAACTGCACCTTGCGCCTGAACAGCCGCCCGAAGAAAGCCGCGTCCTCGTAGCCGACCTGCTCGGCGATGGCCTCGACCGGCAGCGCGGTGGTCTCCAGCAGGTGCTTGGCCTCTTCGATGCGCAGGGTGTGCACGTATTCCAGCGGCGTCAGCCCGGTGGCCAGCTTGAAGCGGCGCTGGAAGCTGCGCTCGGGCAGCTGGCTCAGTTCGATCAGCGCTGCCACCGGTGCCGCGCTGGCGTAGTGCTCGGCGATCCAGGTCTGGCAGCGGCCGATCACCGCATCTTCAGACTGGCGCGTGCGGGCCACGCGCGCAAAGGGCTGCTGGCCGACGTGGTGCCAGTCGATCAGCCACACCTTGGCCACATGCGTGGCCGCGTCGATGCTCACCAGCCGCGCGATCAGGTACAGCCCCAGGGTCCATCCACGAGGTGCCGCCGCCGGCCATCACCAGGCGTTGGCCTTCACCCGACACCACCAGTGAACGCTGCGGCCGCACGCGCACCCGCGGGTGGCGGCGCTGCATCGTGTCGCAGTAGGCCCAGTGGGTGGTCGCATCCTCGCCGTCGAGCAGGCCGGCGCCGGCCAGCAGCATCGCGCCGGTGCAGGCCGCGGTGATGAGAGCGCCATTGGATTGGCAGCGGCGCAGCCATGCCAGCTCGTCGGCGAAGCGTGCGTCGATCGGCTCGTTGGGGCTGACCTGCAGGTCGGGCACACACACCACGTCGGGGGCCGGGCAGTCGGCGAGCGCGGCGTTGGCCTGGATCGTCGCGCCA
>DASQFA010000747.1:0-1733 GCA_035633375.1 Rubrivivax sp. | reverse complement strand
AGCGCGTTCTTGAGCTCGATCACTGCCGACTTGGCGTCGTTCTTCTGCAGGTGCTGCTTGGCGGCGGCGATGCGCGCTTCGGGGCTTTCGTCGGCACAAGCGCCCAGCAGCAGCGCCGCCAGAAAGACACACAGTGCTGCCGGCACGTTTGACTTCATGGGCGGGGTCCACTTCAGTGCCGGCCGGTGACAGCGGCACAGTTCACTTGAGGCTCAATCGATGCATCAGGTCGTACAGTGTCGGCCGGCTGACGCCGAGCAACTCGGCTGCCTTGGCGATGTTGCCATTGGCACGCCCCAGCGCCGCGATGATGGTGCGCTTTTCGGCCGCGTCGCGCGCGGCGCGCAGGTCGAACGGATTTTCACCCTCGGCCTCAGCTGCGGCCTTCAGCCCCAGATCCTGGCTGGTGATCTGATGACCGTCGGCCATGATCGTTGCACGCTTGATGCAACTCGACAGCTCGCGCACATTGCCCGGCCATGAGTGCGCTTCGATGGCGCGCACGGCATCGTCGGACAGGCTCAGTGAGCCGCGGTTCTGTTCCTGCGCAAAGCGCCGCGCGAAAGCGTGTGCCAACAGCGCCGCGTCGCCAATGCGCTCGCGCAGCGGCGGAATCTTGACCACGATTTCCGCCAGCCGGTAGTACAGGTCCTCGCGGAAACGGCCGTCCTTGGCCAGCGCACCCAGGTCCTGGTGCGTGGCGCAGACGATGCGCACGTCCACCGGGATCTCCTGTCGGCCGCCGACACGCTCGATCGAGCGCTCCTGGATGAAGCGCAGCAGCTTGGCCTGCAGCGACATCGGCAGGTCGCCGATCTCGTCGAGCATCAGCGTGCCCTTGTGGGCCGTCTCGATGCGGCCTGGCGTCGTCTTGGCGGCCCCGGTGAAGGCACCTTTCTCATAGCCGAACAGTTCGCTTTCGAGCAGGTTCTCGGGAATCGCCGCGCAGTTGATGGCGACGAACCTGCCGGCACGCCGCGGCGACGCCTGGTGCAGCCCCTGCGCCAGCACTTCCTTGCCGGTGCCGCTTTCTCCCAGCAGCATGACCGTGGCCGTGCTGCTGGCCACCCTTTCGATCATGCGGCCGATACGCAGCATTTCCGGGTCGCGCGTGATCAGCCCCGCCAACGCGTCAGGCTGGTGCAGCTCGCGCAGGCGCCGGTTTTCCTTCTGCAGCTCGAACATGCGGAACGCGCGTTCGACGGTCAGGCTCAGCAACTCGGGCTCGAAGGGCTTGGCGAAAAAGTCGTAGGCCCCCATCGCCACGGCGCGCAGCGCATTGGCTTGATCGTTCTGCCCCGTCAGCACGATGACCTTGGTGTCGGGATCGACCGCAAGCATCTGCTCGAGCAGCTTGAAGCCCTCGGACACCGAATCGGCATCCGGCGGCAAGCCCAGGTCCATCGTGACCACGGCCGGGTTGTGACGCCGCATCTGCACTAGCGCCGATTCGCGGTCATTGGCGGTGACCGACTCGAAGCGGTCCATCGACCACTTGATCTGCTTTTGCAGCGCCAGGTCGTCCTCGACGATCAGCAGCGAGCGCGCGGTGTCTGCCATCATGAAGCCTTCAGCATGTCCAGGCCCGAGTCGTTCTGCGCCTCGAACAGCGGCAGCAGCAGCGTGACCTCGGTCCCCACCTCGGGTTCGCTCTTTACCGAGATGGTTCCACCCAGTTCGCGCACGTACTGAAAACTCTCGTAGGCGCCAATGCCCATGCCGGCCGTCTTGGT
>DASQFA010000746.1:0-7939 GCA_035633375.1 Rubrivivax sp. | reverse complement strand
TCGCCGCGGCTGGACTGCAGGTGCAGCGACAGGCCCCACTCGTTGAGCAGGGTGCGCGGCTGCGCATTGGGCTTGAGCGCATTTCCCACTCGTTGAAGCTGCACATCGCCGACGGTGCGCGAGGCCTCGAAGGCATGGTGGTAGGAGTCGGTCACCACTCGCACCGCCAAGCGGTCCACCTCAGGCACCGCTCCAGCCTGCAGCGGTTGTGCGGTGGCGATATGCGACGCGGTTCCGAGCCCGCCAGCCAGGGCCCACAGCAGCGAGCCGGGCGTGGCGGTGAGCAGCCGGCGGCGGGTGGCGCTGCCGAGGTAGGCGTTGTCGTTGCTCATGCCGTTATCTCCTGCATCTCGACGGCGGTCCGTGCGAGCCTATGTGCATTTTGCACAAGCGCTCACCAGCTGCAAGAGGTGGCGCCCGGGCGGCATCCACCACGCCGCCAGAAAGCGGCCTGTCATGAGGACCCGGACTCGGCCATCAGCGAGTACTCGCCGGCTACCGGTTTAGAGTGGTCCATTTCGGCTTCAGCGTGACCGCCACATCGACTCGACAGGGGAACACTATGGGATCCAAGAAGGCGTGCAGCCTGCCTCATAAAGCGGTAGGACTGCGATTGAGCTGCCCGACGCTCGAAGGGCCGAACGATCTCCATCGCATCGGCTTAAGCGATCACGCGTATCGTCACCTCGCGACCATCGCGCAAGGTGATGAGGCGCCGGCGAATGCTTCCCCGCCATCTCCACCGCACGGGCGCTAGGCGGAGGCGACCGGCGGCGACGCAGCATTTGCCGTTGCGGCAGCATGACGCAACTCTCGCCGCAGGATCTTCCCGATGTTGGATTTGGGTAGCGGCTCGCTACGGAACTCGACGATCTTCGGCATCTTGTAGCCGGTGAGGTGGTGCCGGCAATGTTCGAGCAGGGCCTGCTCGGTCAGCGCCGGATCCTTCTTCACCACGAAAATCTTGACGACCTCGCCCGAGCGTTCGTCGGGCTCTCCGATGGCTGCCACCTCGGCCACGCCCGGGTGCAGCGCCACCGCATCCTCGATCTGGTTCGGGAAGACCTTGAATCCGGAAACGACGATCATGTCCTTCTTGCGGTCCGTGATCCGGAAGTAGCCGCGCTCGTCCACGAACCCCATGTCGCCGGTGCGCAGCCAGCCGTCGTGGGTGAAGACCTTGTTCGTCTCGTCCGGACGGTTCCAGTAGCGCGGCATGACCTGAGGGCCGCGTACGCAGATCTCCCCGACCTCGCCGACCGCTAGCTCATGGCCGTCGTCGTCGAGGATGGCGGCCCGCGTGGAGGGAATCGGCAGGCCGATCGTTCCGGTCCACTCAGCGATGTCGAGCGGACTGGCCATCACGACCGGCGAGGTTTCCGTCAGCCCATAGCCTTCGATGATGGTCACGCCGGTGCGCTGCTTCCAGCGTTCGGCCACCACGCGCTGCACCGCCATGCCGCCGGCGCTGGTGAGCTTGAGGGCGCGCGTGTCGACCTCGGCGAACTCCGGCGCATCGAGCAGCGCCCGATACAGCGTGTTGACGCCGATGATGATCGTGAAGGGGTACTTCTTCAGGTCGTGGATGTAGGCTTTCATGTCTCTCGGGTTGGTCACCAGCACGGTATGTGCGCCCATCTTCATGAACACGAGACAGGAGGTCAGCGCGTAGATGTGATACAGCGGCAGCGGGCAGACAAACACCTCCTTGCCGTCCACCAGGTCACGCGCCATCCAGGCCGCCAACTGCTGCACGTTCGCGGTCAGGTTGCCGTGCGTCAGCACCGCGCCCTTGGCCACGCCGGTCGTGCCACCTGTGTACTGGAGGAAGGCCACGTCATCGTGGCTCAGCGGCACGTCCTCCACCTCCTGCCCGCGGCCCGCACGCAACCCCGCGTTGAATTCGGTGGCGCCGGCAATTTTCCAAGCGGGCACCATGTGCTTCACGTACTTCACCACCACGTTGGTGACCAGCTCCTTGACCACCCGAAACATGTCGCCGACCTCGGTCGTGATCACGGCCAAGTTCAGCGTCGGGCTCTTTTCCAGCACTTCCTGCAGCGTGTGGGCGAAGTTCTCCAGCACCACGATGGCCGACGCGCCCGAGTCCTTGAGCTGATGCTCCAGTTCGGGCACGGTGTACTGCGGATTGACGTTGACCACCACCAGACCGGCGCGCAACACCCCGAACAACACCACCGGATACTGCAGCAGGTTGGGCATCATGATGGCCACCCGATCGCCTTTGCGCAGGCCCAGCGTCTTCTGCAGGTAGGCGGCGAACTCGCGGCTCGATCGGTCGAGCTCGGCATAGGTCATCGACGTACCCATATTGCTGTAGGCGGGTAACTCGCCAAAGCGCTGACAGCTGCGCAGCAGCATGTCCCTGAGCGAAGCGAACTCATGCACATCCACCTCGGCTGGAACGCCGGGCGGGTAGTGCTTCAACCAGAATGCTTCCATCTTGATCGCTCCTTCGAAACCCGATTCAGGCGCTTGGCCAACCATAGGCGGTCAGTGGCCTGAAGGCAACTCGGACAACCGCGTGAGCGTCAATGATGGTCACCATCTGGGTCTTGGCCGCGTTGAGCCGCCTCAATGCACTGTGAAGGCGAACTGTGTGAAGCCCTGGAGCGTGCCGACTGGGCGTGCCGAATTGCTAGACGGCATGCAGGTATCCGGTTGCCGGCCACATGCCGCCCGGCAGAGGGCTAAGTCGAGTGATCGCTTTCGGCTCCGCTCGATTTCCGCATCGGGTCGAGGGTGGGCCCTCGTTGATGTGCTCGCGTCGCTCGGAAGCTGCCCAGCACATTGCACAGCTGACCCGCGAGCGCGACCATCTGCGCGTCGAGCTCGACGAGGCACAGGGGGGAACCGTTTCGGCCGGACGAACGCACGCGGGGCATCCTCGACCGCGCGGCGAAGTCCGCGTACAAGATGAGCCGCGTGATCGCCTTGGATCCCCCCGCGTCAGCTTTGCCGCCCGCATTTCAGCGAGCCGGCCGGCCGCTATGGGTCGAAACCGACCGACCGCCGGTCCGAACTCGCGCCCGGTTGCCGGTCATTGAAGGCACCCTGCCGGCCTGCCATGTCATGCGCTGCCTTCAGTGCCGCCCGAACAGACGAGCATCCCAAGTCACCGGCTCGACCGGCCCCGGCCGCAAACTTTTTCTTGATTCCGGATGCTCTGGAGTCAAGAGAGCGTTGCCTTCCTTGTCAGCAACAACTGAAGGCGCTACCAGCACGGCCGTTCGGGGCCCGCGAACCCTCGCATCGCCGAACACTCCGGCCACTCGGAGGTCGCCACCACTCAAGAACTCACCACACCCAGCCGATTGAGCGTTTCTGTGAGCGTGGTCACCTCCACGGGCTTGACCAGGTAGGCGTCATACAGATGCGACTTGCCGTCCTCGTCGGCCACCGGCACTGGGCTGCCCGAGCACACTATCACTGGCGTGCGCGGCGCGTGCCCCCGCTCTTCGTTGCGCACGGTCTCGATCAGCTCGAGCCCGTCCATTCCCGGCAGGTCCAGGTCCGACACCAGCGCACGCACGCCGCCGCGGCGCCAAAGTGCCAGGGCTGCAGCGCTATCGCCGGTTTCGAGGATCTCGAAGCCCTGGCGGCGAAGCATGTGCGACATGAGCATGCGGCTGATGTCGTCGTCGTCGCAGACCACGATCGCCCCCTTGCTGGCAGCGCCCTCGGGCGCAGCGGCGGGCAGCGGCAGGGTCAGGCCCGCACGAGTGCCCTGCCCCGGTTGGCTGAGCAAGTCGATCGTGCCACCCAGCAGTGCCGCAATGCGCCGGCTGGTGGCCAGTCCCAGGCCGGTGCTGGTCTCGACAGCAGCACCAGCGCGCGGGTCGTCCAGGGTCACGAAGGGCTCGAACAGCCTCGCCTGCTCTGACGCAGGGATGCCGATGCCGGTGTCGGCCACCACCAGCCGTAGCGCCCCGTCATGCACCCGTTCTGCCAGCAGCGACACACGGCCCTCGTGGGTGTACTTGCAGGCGTTGCTCAGCAGGTTGATCAGCACCTGCTTGAGTCGCAATGGGTCGGTCTGCACGACACGCGGCACGTCGGGCGCGATCCTTAGCTCAAAGGCCAGGCCCTTGGAGCGGGCTGCGGATCGCCAGGCTCCGGCAATGCCCTCCAGCAGTGTGTGCAGGTCAAAGCTGCGGGGGCGAAGCTGCAGCGGTTCGTGTCCCGAGCGCGCCGCCTCCAGCACGTCGTTCAGCAGTTCGGCCAGGGTCTGTGCAGAGCCTTGCGCGATCTGCACTGTCTTGCGCTGCTGCTCGTCCAGGCCGTTCAGCGACAGCGACTGCAGCGCCAGCGACAAGGTGTGCGTCGGCGCGCGCAGCTCGTGGCTGGCCGAAGCGAGCATCAGGCTGCGCGAGTCGGCCTCGCGGGCCAGGCGCTGCTGCATTTCGTGCTCCATACTCAGGTCCACGACATACCCGGTCCACACCAGGCTGCCGCCTGACGATCGCGTCTGCACCGCCTCGCCGTGCAGCCAGCGTTCGCGCCCGTCGGGGTGGGCATACGAGGTGGTGAACTTGAAGGGCTCACCGGTGGCCAGGCTGTGGGTTTGTTGTGCTTCGGCCTTGGCCCGCTCTTCGGGGCGCATGCGCGGGCCCATGGCGGCCACCACGGTGGCCTTGGGATCGAGGTCCATGCCCAGCAGCGTTCTGGCCCCGGGTGTGTAGAAGTTGTGGCGCAGGCCTCCATCGGGCCCCATGACGTAGCGGAAGGCCAGCCCTGGCACGGTGGCGGCAATGTCATTGAGCAGCTGCTCACTGTGCCGCCGCGCCACCACCTCACGCCTGAGGCGCCGCATCCACCACCCCGTGCCTGCGGCCAGGACCAGCATGAACAGCAGTGACGCGCCGATCAACGGCGCATAACGCCGCCATGGAAAGGCCGGCACCAGGTCCACCGCCACCCAGCGGCGCAGCATGCGCTGGCGCTCGGCAGGCTCGATGTCGGCCAACGCGCGGTCGATCAGCGGCAGAAGCGCTGCGTCGGCGGTGGTGGTGGCAAAGTGGGCCTGCGCCGGCAGCTCGCGCACCTCCGAGGCAATGCGCAGCCGCTCGCCGTCCGGTGCGTTGATGCGCACGTTGGCGAACAGCTTGACCTCCACCGCCGCGTCGGCCTGGCCCTGAACGACCATGTCCATGGCGCCCTGGCCGTTGGGCGCCTCGACGATGCGGATGTCGGCGTAGACCTTCAGCAATTCGTGCAGAGGATGCTGCGGCGCCATCGCCAGCGACTTGCCGCGCAGGCTGTCCAGGTCCCAGTACTGTGGCCCGTCGCTACGTGCCACGATCATGTAGGGCATCTCCAGATAGGGCGTGGAGAAGGCAAATTCGGTATCGCGGGTTCGTGTGCGGGTGAGGTAGGGCACGAGGTCGATGCTGCCCTGACGCAGCCCGTCGAGCATGGCTGCCACGGAATCGAAGGCCACCACTTGCACCGCCACACCCAGTCGCTGCGCCACCTGCTCGGTGTATTCGGCGGCGATGCCACTGTGCAGGCCGCGCTCGTCCACCTCGTTGAGCGGGCTCAGGCCACGCACCGCGCCCACACGCCACACCGGCTTGAAGGCCAGCAACTGTGCGTCGGCTGGGGTAAGCGCCAGCGGCCGCTGCAAGCCCGTGCCAGGTGGCAGACCGCTCAATGCGGCAGCCAGCTGGTCGTTCGTGGCCGTGCGCAGCGTCTGGATGCCCTTGTTGAGGATCACGGCCAGGGGCGCCCAGTCCTTGCGTACGCCGAAATGGTAGTAGCCGGTGCCGAAGTTGAGTATGCGGTTGAGTTCTATCCCCGGCACGGGCTCGCGCGCGAGCCAGTCGGTGGCCTCCAGCAGGCTGCCCAGGTAGACGTCGGCCTTGCCGGCACCCACGGCGCGCAGCGCGTCCGCGGTGGTGTCGACGGTGATGATGCGGGCTGTCGGGTACTGGCGGCGCACCCAGTCGTTGGCCAGGTAGTCGCGCTCCAGCGCGAACGTGGCATGGGCCGGGTCGACGCGGGCCCCCTTGCGCGCGAACAGCGCACCAGGCAGCGGCGTGGCACCCAGCGTGAAGGCGAGGTATTCCATGCGCTCGGCCGTCAGGCTCAGGGTCATGACGATGTCCACCCGGCGTTCGCGAGCGGCCTGCAAGGTGCTGGTCCAGTCCGGCAGCACCACCGGCTTCAAGCGCAACCCGAAAGTCTGTGCCAAGGCCAGCAGCATCTCGGGGTGGATGCCCGAGATTTCGCCATCGGGCAGGATGATCTCGTACGGCCGCGAGGCAGGCAGTGGCACGGCCACGCGAATTTCGGGCAACGCCGCGATGAAGGCCCGCTCTTCTGCTGTGAGCACTTGTGTACCGAGCGCAGTCTCGGCCGGACTGGCGTTTGCCCGGAATCGATACTCGGGCGCAGCCGCCGTGGCATCGGCCGCGCAAAGCGCGAACCATGAGACACCGCCGCACGCCAGCCATCTGAACCAAGTGACTGTGCTTCGCCGAACCCGACCTGCCATTGCCGCTCCACCCAGCCTCGGTGCAAATTCATCGTATCCCATTGCGACCAACGCGTGGCTACGACCGCTGACCCGCAGAGGGAGCGGCTCTTGGTAGCGTCGCGCCAGGCAGCAAACCCGGGGCGCAGTCGGCAGCTTTCGAGCAGTTCGGGGCGCCGCGCCGAGCAAAGCCGCCCAGACTGCGCATCACGGGGCGCTTCGGAAGAGGCGAATCACTCAAAAAGGCTGGCACCCCTGCGGAACACTTGCTTTGCGTCGGCTCAATCGTGACGACTCGTTCCCGAATGAAACTGCGATTGAAAGAGATCGGCAGATGCGGATCCAGCGGCGTTTGAGCGACGCCGGTCCCAGTGGTGGTTGGCGACAATTAGGTTGGGTGCGCCGGCGCATTGACTCATCAGATTTGCTACTCGTGTTGACCTGTTGCCTCACGTAGCTTGTTACCCGTCGGATTGTCCGGCGGGGGCAGCGCAACGTGATGAGGCAAATCAGCGCGACGACCCGCAGATCGTCTTCGGCCTGGTGTGCACGGCCCAGGGCTGCCCAAATTCGGTGGAGGTGTTCAAGGGCAACACCGCCGACCCGGCCACGGTGGCCGCTCAGGTAGCCAAGCTCAAGCAGCGCTTCGGCATCGGGCACATCGCCTGGGTGGGTGACCGTGGCATGTTGACCTCGGCGCGTATCGAGCAAGTGCTCAAGCCCCAGGGCATGGACTGGGTGAGTTCGCTGCGCGCGCCACAGATCGCGCAACTGGCGGGCGAGAATGGACCCTTCCAGCCCTCGCTGTTCGACGAGCGCAATCTGCTGGAGTTGACGAGCCAGCACTTCCCCGATGAGCGGCTGGTGGTGTGCCGCAACCCAGCGCTGGCCGAGGAGCGTGCGCGCAAGCGGCTGGAGCTGCTGGCGGCCACCGAGGCCGATCTGGCCAAGATCGCCGCGGCCACGCAGCGGGCACGCAACCCACTGCGCGGCAAGCAGGCCATCGCACTGCGCGTGGGGCGCGTTATCGCGCGCTTCCGCATGGCCAAGCACCTGAGGCTGACGATCACCGACACCCGCCTGGCCTGGCAGCGCAAGGACGAGGCCATCGCCGCCGAGGCGGCGCTGGACGGCCTGTACGTGATCCGCACCAGCCTGCCCAGGGACAAGCTCGATGCCCCCGCGGCGGTGGCCGCCTACAAGAGCCTGGCCCACGTGGAGCGGGCCTTCCGCTCGATGAAGACGGTGGACCTGAATGTGCGCCCGGTCTTCCACTACAGCGAGCAACGCGTGCGCGCGCATGTCTTCCTGTGCATGCTGGCGTACTACGTGGAGTGGCACATGCGAGCGCGCCTCAAGCCCATGCTGTTCGATGACGAATATCTGGACGAGGCCAGCGCCAGCCGCGCTTCGCCCGTGGCCAAGGCCGTTCGATCCGAACAC
>DASQFA010000745.1:0-8778 GCA_035633375.1 Rubrivivax sp. | reverse complement strand
GAGACGCGGAGGGCGCAGAGGTTCGCAGAGAACACCAAGCCACATGCATTCCTCTGCGTTTACTCTGCGGCCTCTGCGTCTCTGCGGTGAAGGCTGTTCACGTCCGGCAGCTATGCGCCGCAAGCCGACGCCAACTCAACGTACGCGCAAGCCCGGTGTCGCGCCGGGCCAGGGCTCCAGCACGTACAGGCCCGGATGGGCCTTCTCGTCGGCGTGCGATGCCGCCAGCACCATGCCTTCGCTCAGGCCGAATTTCATCTTGCTCGGCGCCAGGTTGGCCACCACCACGGTCAGCTTGCCGGCCAGGTCTTCGGGCTGGTAGGCGCTCTGGATGCCGCTGAAGACATTGCGCAGGCGGCCCTCGCCGACATCCAGCGTCAGACGCAGCAGCTTGCTGCTGCCTTCGACGCGCTCGGCCGCGACGATGCGGGCGATGCGCAGATCCACCTTGGCGAAGTCTTCGATGCCGATCTCGCCGGCCAACGCCTCGCCGCCCGGCAGCAGCGCGGGCTCGGCCGGCGGCTCGAACAGTGCGTCGAGCAGCTTGGCATCGACGCGCTGCATCAGGTGCTTGTACTCGCCGATGCGATGGCCGCCGATGGCCCGCGACGCGTCGGCAAAGCTCAGGGCGGGCACCTGCAGGAAAGCCTCGACTTGGCGCGCCAGCGCCGGCAACACCGGCTTGAGATAGATGGTGAGCACGCGAAAAGCCTCGATGCACACCGTGCACACATCGTGCAGCACGGCCGCAGCCGACCCCCCAGCGCCTTCGGCCCGGCCCCCCGACGGGGCGCCGCCGGCTTGGGACGGCACGGCGTCGGCGGGCCCGGCCTGCTTGGCCAGCTCCCACGGTTTGTGCTGGTCGACGTATTCGTTCACCCGGTCGGCCAGGCCCATGACCTCGCGCAGCGCCTTGCCGAACTCGCGTGCCTCGTAAAGCTCGACGACGGTGTCGCGGTGCGCGCGCAGTCCGTCCAGCAGCGCGCGCCCTTCGACCCCCATATCCGACGACAGATGGCCGCCGAAGCGCTTGCTCAGGAAGCCCGCGGCGCGACTGGCGATGTTGATGTACTTGCCCACCAGGTCGGCATTGACGCGGGCCACGAAGTCCTCGGGGCTGAAGTCGATGTCCTCGACGCGCGCGTTCAGCTTGGCGGCGATGTAGTAGCGCAGCCACTCCGGGTTCATGCCCAGCTCGAGGTAGCGCAGCGGGCTCAGGCCGGTGCCACGGCTCTTGCTCATCTTTTCGCCGGCCACGGTGAGGTGGCCGTGCACGAACACGTTCGTCGGCACCTTGCGGCCGCTGAACTTCAGCATCGCCGGCCAGAACAGCGTATGGAAGGTGACGATGTCCTTGCCGATGAAGTGGACCTGCTCCACGCCTGCGTCGGCCATATAGGCCTCGAAGTCGATGCCGCGGCGGTCGAGCAGGTTCTTCAGCGAGGCCAGGTAGCCCACCGGCGCGTCGAGCCAGACATAGAAGTACTTGCCCGGCGCGTCGGGGATCTGGATGCCGAAGTAGGGCGCGTCGCGGCTGATGTCCCAATCGGCCAGGGCGGCGGCACCGGTTTCGTCGCGGGCGAACCACTCGCGCACCTTGTTCGCGACTTCGCTCTGCAGCTTGCCGTCCTGCGTCCAGGCCTCGAGGAATTCGACGCAGCGCGCATCCGACAGCTTGAAGAAGAAGTGTTCGCTGCTCTTGCGCACCGGCACCGCCCCGGACAGAGCCGAATAGGGGTTCTTCAGGTCGGTGGGCGAATACACCGCGCCGCAGACCTCGCAGTTGTCGCCGTACTGGTCCGCAGCAAAGCAGTTCGGGCACTCGCCCTTGATGTAGCGGTCGGGGAGGAACATGCCCTTCACCGGGTCGAAGAACTGCTCGATGGTGCGCGTGGCAATCAGGTCGTTGGCGCGCAGCGCACGGTAGATGTCCTGCGCCAGGGCGTGGTTCTCGGGCGCGTCGGTGGAATGCCAGTGGTCGAAACCGATGTGGAAGCCGTCGAGGTACTGCTTGCGCCCGGCTGCGATCTGCGCCACGAAGGCCTGCGGCGTCATGCCGGCCTTTTCGGCGGCGATCATGATCGGCGCGCCGTGCGCGTCGTCGGCACAGACGAAGAACACCTCGTGCCCGAGCATGCGCTGCACGCGCACCCAGATGTCGGCCTGGATGTACTCCATCATGTGCCCGATGTGGAAGGGCGCATTGGCGTAGGGCAGGGCGGTGGTGACGAAGAGCTTGCGGGTCATGCGGTGGCCTGGGCGCGAGCAGCGCAGTTGAAGGCGCGGATTCTAGGCCGGCATGCGCGGCCGCCCGGCAGGCCAGCGCAGCCTGGTGCCGCCCCTGCACGTGCCAGGGACGTAGGGCCCTCAGTTAGACTGCGGGCCCCTTCCATTGGACGATGTCGCCATGACCGCCGTGAACGAAGCCGCATTGCTCGATGCGCTGAAAACCGTCATCGACCCCAACACCGGCAAGGACCTGGTCACGACCAAGCTGCTGAAGAACCTGCGCAGCGAGGGCGGCGATGTGGCCTTCGACGTCGAACTGGGTTACCCGGCGAAGAGCCAGCTGCCGCTGCTGCGCAAGGCGCTGATCGGTGCGGCGCGCGGCGTGCCCGGGGTGCAGAACGTCAGCGTCAACCTCAGCTCGAAGATCGTCGCGCATGCGGTGCAGCGTGGTGTGCAGCTGTTGCCCAAGGTGAAGAACATCGTCGCCGTGGCCTCGGGCAAGGGCGGCGTGGGCAAGAGCACCACTGCCGTCAATCTGGCGCTGGCGCTGGCGGCAGAGGGCGCCAGCGTGGGCATCCTCGATGCCGACATCTACGGCCCGAGCCAGCCGATGATGATGGGCATCGAAGGCCGCCCCGAAAGCAGCGACGGCAAGACCATGGAGGCGATGCAGAACTATGGCGTGCAGGTCATGTCGATCGGCTTCCTGATCGACGCCGACAACCCGATGATCTGGCGCGGCCCGATGGTCACGCAGGCGCTCGAGCAGCTGCTGCGCCAGACCAACTGGAGCGACCTCGACTACTTGATCGTGGACATGCCGCCGGGCACCGGCGACATCCAGCTCACGCTGTGCCAGAAGGTGCCGCTGACCGGCGCGCTGATCGTCACCACGCCGCAGGACATCGCGCTTCTCGACGCGCGCAAGGGCCTGAAGATGTTCGAGAAGGTGGGCGTGCCGATCCTCGGGCTGGTGGAGAACATGTCGGTCCATGTCTGCCCGAACTGCGGCCACGTCGAACACATCTTCGGTGCCGACGGTGGCCGCAAGATGGCCGCCGAGTACGGCGTGGACTACCTGGGTGCGCTGCCGTTGAACCTGTCGATCCGCGAGCAGACCGACAGCGGCCGGCCCACCGTGGTGGCTGATCCCGAGGGCGACATCGCCGCCATCTACAAGTCGGTGGCGCGCCAGATGGCGGTGAAGATCGCACAGCGTGCCAAGGACTTCTCGTCCAAGTTCCCGAGCATCTCGATCTCCAAGGACACCTGACAAGCGCTGGCGTTCAATTGCATAGCTTTCACGGGCATCGACACCGCGCACGAAACGATCGCCTGCCGAGAGCGCTGAATGCGGGCTTCGGCGCAGCACTCTCATCGGCCGCGTGCGGCTCCGATTCTCAACCTGGCCGGGGCGTGTCCTGCGCCTGCGGCAACTGCAATCGCTGAAGCTCGGCCAGCGTGTTGGCATTGAAAAAGGCCGAGGCGTCGTCGAAGGGCACCATCACGCAGTGGTGCTGCCCGGTCCAACGATCGATCTTGCGCTGGCCACTTTGCAGGTAGTGCACCAGGCTTTCCAGCAACTCGGCCTTGAGCAGGCAGAACACCGGCTGGGTGCGCAACTCGCCGGCCTCGACGGCTGCGGCCATGGCGATCTCGGCGTCGGCCTCGACCAGTGCGCTGGCCAGACGCGACACCAGGTCCGCGGGGAAGTGGGGCGTGTCGCAGGGCACGCTCACCAGGTAGGGTGTCTCGCAACGCTCCAGCCCGGTAAGCAAGCCCGCCAGCGGCCCCGGATAGTCGGCCATCGAGTCGGGCCATACCGGCACGCCCATGGCCTCGTAGGCGCCGAGGTTGCGGTTGGCGTTGATCATGACCGTGCCCACCTGCGATTGCAGGCGCAGCAGCGCGTGCAGGGCCAATGACATGCCCTGGTGGTTCTGCAGGCCCTTGTCCACGCCGCCCATGCGGCTGCCTCGGCCACCGGCCAGCACCAGGCCGGTGATGAGTTCGGGTTTGATGTCCTTCATCAGGTGTTCGGGTCCGTGCCTGGCTCGGTGCCTCGATGGGCTGTGTTGGCCTGTGGCGGCGGCGCCGGACCCGCGTCTTTGCTCGGCAAGTCCGCCGCCGTCGAACGCGCCGCGGCGACGGCGGGTTGCATATCCGGCGCTGCGTTGGGCATGGCTGGCGATGCGAGCTCGCTGTCGTTCTCTTTGTCGTCGTCGAACAGCCGCAGCAGGTGCGACTGCACCATCTGACGCAGCATGCCCGCCGGCAGCGGGTCGGGCTTGCCGTAGTCGTCGATGTAGGTGTCCAGGCCGTCCATGAGGTTGAAGTGCGGATCGGCAAAGAGCTTCTTCAGTGCTGCGTTCTTCACCTCGGGTGTCACGCCGCGGGCCACGAAACGGGTGTAGTCGGACTGTGCCGAGAGCGCGGCCACGTCGGCCAATGTCGGTGCCGGTGGGACGACGCCGGTCGGCGGGGTCGGGACGGGGTCCTGCGGGGGCTGTGGCGCCGCTGGCGCAGCGGGCGCTGCCACCGGCGCTAGCACCTCGGCGCCGGCTGCCGTGGTTGCATGCCGTGGCGCGGCGGCCTCGTCGGGCAGTACTGCGCCGTCGCGCAACTGCGCCTTGCGCCTCGACCATCGACTCAGGAAACTGCTGTCGCTATCGCGCATCGGGGGTCAGTGAGGCCCAAGGACGAAGGGCTGCCGGCGCGCTCGCCGCTGCCGCCGCCACGGGCTCGGCCGGCCTTCGTGCGGGCGGACGAAGGCGACGCAGGCACGCCGTTGTCTGCAACGCCGGGGTCGGCGTTGGCGTTCTATGGGCGCGACAACGCAGGCGGTGGGCAGGCTTTGCATGATGGCTTGTCGGCTGGGCACGGTCTGGCTGCAGATCCAAAATGATTTTAGGGCGGCGCGACGCTGCCACGCAGATGCTCTCTGCGCGATCCGCCGCCGAACGCGAAACGACATCCGGGCTAGACTGGCCACACCCTGCACCGCCATGCCCGATGCGCCTGATCCCATGAAACAACACCCCGGCATCCAGGTCGCGGTGGTGATGGAACGTACCGCCGCCCCCAACGCCTGGGAAGACTGGCAGTTCCGCGTGGCCGAGGTGGTGCCGGACGAAGGCGCGTTTGGCAGCACACCGCGCAAGCTGCACGATGACGGCAAGACCTCGCGCTGGCTCCATCCCGGCTTCGTGCTCGAACTCTTCCCCGACGAATGCAAGGGTTACTTCCTCAATCTGACCTCGGGCCAGCCGGCGTGGTTCGTGTCGTGGCGTGGCGACGATGCCGACCCGTCGAAGGTGGAAGTGACGGCTGTCAGCGTGTCCTACATCGAGGCCGACCGGCGCCTGTTCGCCGAAGAGCGGGTGGAGAACCTGCCGCTCGAAGCCGAATTGTGCGAATGGCTGCGTGTCTTCACGAACGAGCACTTCAAGCCGGACAGCGCACGCAAGGTGCGGGCGCAGTCCTTCCTCAGCCCCGAGGAGCGCGAGCGGCTGCACGCGCGGCCCAAGCCACGCGAGCGCGGTGATGCCTGATGCCGCAGCGCCGCCTTCGCGGCCGAACGCCGCCCCGACGCTGGACGACGTGGCCGGGCTGACACCCGACTCCGACTACGCCGCCTTCACCGCTCCGCAGGTCGATGCGCGCGTGCGCAACGAGGCGCTGAAGAAGCTCTTCTTCTCCGACCCGCGCTTCAACACGCCTGACGGGCTGGATGTCTGCGCGCGTGCCGACGGCGAAAGCGAACATTCACCGCAGGCCCGGCAACGGCAGATCCTGCGTGCCCGCGCCCTGGGGCTGCTGGACGACGAGCTCGCTGATCAGGATCAACCCGTAGCCGATAGGCCCGCAGCGGCCGCGGTGCTGCGCGATACTCCGTCCGCCCATGAAGACACTGATTTGCGACTGCAACCGCACGATGCCGCTGGACGCCAGGGCCCTGGGCCAGGCGCTGGGCCTGGCACCGGGTCAGGCGGCTGACGCCCCCGACACCGTCTACAGCACTTTGTGCCGGCGCGAGGCGGCGGCGTTTCAGCAAGCCGCCAGGTCGGGCGAGGACCTGCTGGTGGCCTGCACCCAGGAGAGCCGGCTCTTCCTCGAACTGGCCGAGCAGACGCTGGGTGCGCCCGGCTTGCAGGAGCGGCCGATCCGTTTCGTCAACATCCGCGAGAGCGGTGGCTGGTCGAAGGACGCGAAGTCGGCCACACCCAAGATCGCCGCACTCATCGCCGCGGCACAGTTGCCCGCGCCCGAGCCGGTGGCGGCCGTCACCTACAAGAGCACGGGCCGCTGCCTGATCGTCGGCGCGGCTGGCGCGGCCGAGAGCGCCGCGGCGCTGCTCGGCGGCGCGCTGGAGATCACCGTGCTGGCCAGCGGCGGCCCCGGTGCGCTGTCGCAACGGCATGAGCTGGCGGTGCACAGCGGCGCCCTCACACGCCTCGCCGGCCACCTCGGCGCGTTCGAGGCCACCTGGTCATCCGGCAACCCGATCGATCTGGAGCTGTGCACACGCTGCAATGCCTGCATCGCCGCCTGCCCGGAAGGCGCGATCGACTTCAGCTACACCGTCGACCTGGCCGCCTGCAAACAGCACCGCGACTGTGTGCGCGTGTGCGAGGCCGCTGGCGCCATCGACTTCGATCGACAGGCGCCAACGGTCAGCCAAGCCTTCGACCTGGTGCTCGACATGCGCGACACCGCGGCCTTCACGCAGCATGCGCCGCCGCAGGGCTACTTCCATGTCGGGCGGGACGAGCGCCGCCTGGTGCAGGCCGTGCTCGAGCTGCGCGACCTGGTCGGCGAGTTCGAGAAGCCGCGCTTCTTCCGCTACAAGAAGACGCTGTGCGCGCACAGCCGCAACGAACAGATCGGCTGCACGGCCTGCATCGACGTGTGCTCGGCGCGTGCCATCCGCAGCGATGCCTCGCTTAAGGGAAAGGCCGGCGCCAAGGTGCACCGCAACACGGCGGCGCTGCCCGACCCGGGCGGTCAGGGCGGCGGCATCGTGGTCGACCCGTACCTGTGCGTGGGTTGCGGTGCCTGCACCACGGTGTGCCCCAGCGGTGCACTGGCCTATGCAGTGCCCGGCACGCAAGACCAGGGGCAGCGCCTGCGCACGCTGCTGGCCACCTATGGCCGTGCCGGTGGCAAGGACGCAGCCTTGCTGATCCACAGCGAAGGCGCGGGCCAGCGCCTGCTCGACGATCTCGGCCGCGCCGCGAGCACCGACCCGGCGGTGCATGGCCTGCCGGCGCGGGTGATGCCGCTTTCCGTGTGGCACACCGCCAGCGTCGGCCTGGACCTGTGGCTGATGGCGCTGGCCCAGGGCGCCAGCCAGGTCTGGGTGCTGATGAGCGACGAAGAAGCGCCCGAGTACCGCGCGGCCCTGGCCGAACAGATGGCGGTGGGCCAGGCCCTGATGACCGGCCTGGGCTTTGGCGGCGCCCATCTGCGCATCATCGACATGCGCGACGCGCGCGACCTTCGGGCGCTCGACCTGGCCCTGCGCGCAGCGCCGGCGCAGGCGGTGTCGCGGCCGACCGCGGCCATGGCGCAGGCAGAAAAGCGCAGCACCCTCGAACTGGCCCTGGACCATCTGCTGACGCTGGCACCGCTGGCCGGCAAGAGGCCCGAGGCGGTGGCGCTGCCGGCGGCGGGCTCGCCCTGGGGCAGCCTGGTGGTCGACGCGCAGAAGTGCACGCTGTGCCTGTCGTGCGTGGGCGCCTGCCCGGCCGCGGCGCTGGCCGACAACCCCGATAGGCCGCAACTGCGCTTCATCGAGAAGAACTGCGTGCAGTGCGGGCTGTGCGTCAAGACCTGTCCCGAAGATGCGCTGCAACTCGACCCGCGGCTGTGGCTGGCGGATGAGGGCAAGGCACGCAAGACCGCGCGTGTGCTGCATGAGGCCGAGCCCTTCCATTGCATCCAGTGCGGCAAGGCCTTCGGCACGCTGCGCGCCATCGAGGCCGTGGTGGCCAAGATCGGCCAGCACCCGGCCTTTGCCGGCGAGCAGGGCCGACGCCTGCGCATGTGCAGCGACTGTCGCGTCGTGGCGATGTTCAGCAACCCGAACGAAACCCGGATCACCGACCTGTGATGAAGACACCGGCGACGCCTCAGGCGATGGTCTTCGTCGATACCGAGCACGACGAGGAGTTGCAGCGCGCCGAGCTTTACGGCCTGCTCGCGCGACTGTGGTTCGCGCCGTCCGATGCCGCGCTGCTCGAGCAGTTCTCGGTGGCGGTGACCGCCGCACCCGAACCGGGCTCTTTCCTCGAAGGCCCGTGGCAGGACCTGGTGGCCGCGATGCGTGCAACCCGGGTGACCGAGGCCGCCGACGAGCATGCAAGGTTGTTCGTCGGCGCGGGCAAGGCCGATGTGTTGCCGTATGCGTCGTTCCACATCTCCGGCACGTTGAACGACCGGCCGCTGGTGGCATTGCGCACCGACCTGGCCGCACTCGGCCTGGCCAATGCGGCGCCTGAAGGCGAGACCGAGGACCATGTGTCCTTCGTCTTCGAGGTGCTGCGCTAC
>DASQFA010000744.1:0-1592 GCA_035633375.1 Rubrivivax sp. | reverse complement strand
TGTCCGCCGGCCACAGCCCGTTGCCGGGCGTCTGCAGGGCTTGGAACCCTGGTGCGTCGGGAACAGCGACCCTTGCCCGCAGGGCCAATTCACGCCACACGATGCGTCCGGCGTCCACCAAGTGGTCGGCGGTCCGTTCCGCGAGCCGGTCGTGCTCGCTCAGCGACCGCTGGTTGCGTTGTCTGGATTCGGCGAGCAAACGAATGCCGGTGTCACTCAGACGAATGTTCTCGTGGCCACCGGCAGATATCGACAGCATGGCCCAGCCTGCCGCAACGAGGTCGAGCTCAATGGCATCGTGGCAGGGCCAGCCTGCCGAGCGCCATATCGACATCAATCGCGCCAGATGAGCGCGGCGGGGTGAAATGTTGAGTGCTGATTCCATGGCGAGGTCACCGCGTCAAGGAGTGGCAAATGGCGGTGGTCGGTCGAGACGAGCCGGCTTCATTTGAAGTCCCGACTTGCCGTCGCCAGTCGCCCCAGCATAGGCGTCAGGTCTTCAAGCTTTCTGGCAATCAGGTTCTTGACCTCACCTTCACGCTGCCAGGTCCCGTGCACGACGAGCAGCCGCGACCGCAGCAGCTCCTTGCGCTGGGCATCGCGCAACGACTTCCAGCAAATGACCTGAACGACGCCGGTTTCGTCTTCGAGAGAAATGAAGACGGTCCCGTTCGCGGTCTCGGGTTGCTGGCGCAGGGTCACGATGCCGCAGTAGTGCACCAGCCGGCCATTGGGTGCATTCTCGAGGTCGGCGGATGTCATCAGGCGGCGCCCCTTCAGGTGCGAGCGCAGCAGTTTCATCGGATGGCTTCGCAACGTGAGCCCCAGGGACGCATAGTCGAAGACGACTTCTTCGCCCTCTGGCGCCGGCGGAAGTTCGAGAACGTCTTCATCGACCGGCGCGTCGCGCAGCAGCGCCGGCGCCGAACGGAGTGCGGCTGCATCCCAGACCTGTTGGCGCCGGTGGCCAGACAGACTCATGAGCGCATCTGCGGCGGCCAGCAGCTTCATCTCGTGAAGTTCGAGGCCCGCGCGCCGCGCCAAGTCCTCGGCACTGTCGAAGACACGCTCGGCGCGCGCGCTCACGATGCGCTGCGCTGACTCCCACCTGAACCCAGAAATCATCCGCAGTCCGAGCCGCACCGCCGGCGGGTGCGGCAAGCCCTCCAGCGTGCAATCGACATCGCTGGCCATGACATCCGCAGCCCGCACCTCGACACCATGCCGCTTCGCATCCTGGACCAACTGCGAAGGCGAGTAGAACCCCATCGGCTGCGAGTTGAGCAGGGCGGCCAGGAATTCGGCCGGGTGATGCCGCTTGATCCAGCAGCTCGCGTAGACGAGCAGGGCGAACGAAGCCGCATGGGACTCTGGGAACCCGTACTCGCTGAAGCCGTGGATCTGTTTGAAGATGCTCTCGGCAAATTCCTTGGTGTAGCCGCGCGAGGTCATGCCGTTGACGATCTTGTCGTAGTACCGGTCAAGCCCACCCTTGCGCCTCCACGCTGCCATCGCCCGCCGCAGCCCATCGGCCTCGCCGGGGGTGAAGCCCGCGGCAAGGATGGAGATCTGCATCACCTGCTCCTGGAACA
>DASQFA010000743.1:0-2833 GCA_035633375.1 Rubrivivax sp. | reverse complement strand
CGCGCACCTCGCACATCGAGCCCACCGGCACGCGCACGCCCGCGGCTTCGAGCACCAGGCCGGTGACCCGCACCAGCGTGCCGCTGCTGTGCAGCGCGTGGGGCAGCGCGGCATAGTCCTGAAGATCGGCCAGGTAGCGCGTCCACTGCGCCGTGCGCGCGTCCGTGGCCTGTGTCTCGCCGGGGGTGGGGTTCACGTCGCGCTGCCGCTGTCGGCCCAGGGCAGCTCGCTGCCCAGCACCGCCGCGCCCTGGCGCCAGCGGCTTTCGATGCGCGCATCGATCTGGCCCAGGTCGGATTCGACCAGGCAGCCGCCCCGCTCGACATCCGCCTGCGCCAGCAATCGCGCGCCGCGCGCCTGCAGTGCCTCGGCGGCGCCGGCGGCGACGAGTGGGTGGTCGTCCGGATGCACCATCACGCGGATGTGGCGTGCGCTCAGGAGCACCGCGTTCACCGCCTGTTGCGCGGCCTCGGACACATGTTCGGGCCGCGTGCTCAGCTCGGCGCGCACGACGCGCCGCGCCAGCATCACCGAGGCCTGCGCCACCGCCTGCGCCATCTGCTGTTCGAGAGCGTCGATCTGCGTGCCGAAGCTGCGCAGCAGTTGGCCGAGCTGCGCCGCCATCTGTGTGGCGAAGGATTGCTTGAAGCTGTCCAGCGCCACCAGGCCGTCGCGGTAGCCGTCCTGGTAGCCGCTCTGGCGCGCCGCGGCGATCTGTGCCTGTGTCGCCGCCGATTCGGGCGGCGCCGGCGGCGCCGCGGGCGCAGCGTGGTGGGCATGCGGCGAGGGGTCGAGGCCCCCATTCAGGCTGTCCGGGCTCCACGCGGAAAAGCTGCCCAGCTCCTCGCGCGGGATGAAGCGCGAGTAGGCCGGCGGCGGCTTGCCGGCAGCCGCGGTGTGCGCGCCCTGTGGCGGCGGCACGTTGCGGAATCCCGAAGGCTTAGACGAATTCGTCGTCACCGCCGCCTCCGATCACGATCACGCCTTCGTCGGACAGGCGGCGCACGATCTTGAGCAGCTCCTTCTGCTCGGCCTCGACCTCGGACACGCGCACCGGGCCGCGCGATTCCAGGTCCTCGCGCAGCGTCTCCGCGGCGCGCGTGGACATGTTCTTGAAGATCTTCTCGCGCAGCTCGGGCGTGGCGCCCTTCAGCGCGATGACCAGCGATTCGGACTGCACCTCCTTCATCAGCGACTGGATGCCCTTGTCGTCCAGGCGCTCCAGGTCGTCGAAGGTGAACATGTTGTCCAGGATCCTCTGCGCCAGATCGTTGTCGGCGCCGCGGATGTAATCCAGGACCGAGGTTTCGAGCGAGGCACCGAGCATGTTGATGATCTCGGCCGCGGGCTTGACACCGCCCAGGTGCGTCTTCTTCACGCGGTCTGCGCCGGCGAGCACGTGGTTCAGCACCTCGTTCAGGTCGCGCATGGCCGAGGGCTGGATGCCGTCGAGCGTGGCCACACGCACCAGCACCTCGTTGCGCTGGCGCTCGCTGAACAGCTTCAGCACCTCGGCCGCATGGTCGAACTCCAGGTGCACCAGGATCGCGGCCACGATCTGCGGGTGCTCGTGGCGCATCAGCTCGGCCACCGCCGAGGGCTCCATCCACTTCAGGCTTTCGATGCCGCTGACGTCGTCGCCCTGCAGGATGCGGTCGAGCAGCAGGTTGGCCTTGTCGTCACCCAGCGCGCGCTTGAGTACCGCGCGCACGTATTCGTCGTTGTCGCTGACCAGCATGCTCTGGTCACCGGCCACCTGGCGGAACTGGTCCAGCACCTGGTCGAGCCGGTCGTGGCTGACGCTCTTCATGCGCGCGATGGTCTCGCCCATGCGCTGCACCTCCTTGGGGGCCAGATGCTTGAAGACCTCGCTGGCGTGTTCCTCGCCCAGCGACATCAACAGGATGGCGGCGTTCTCGATGCCTTGCTCGTCCATGGGTTCCTGTGCGGGCTGAACGGCGAGGCGGGCTTAAGCGGCCTCGCCACCGACCCAGCCCCTGACGATCTGCGCCACCGCGGCCGGGTTCTGCTGCGCGAACGCGCGTGCGCTGGCCAGCTTCTGGTTCACCGGCGGTGCGGCCAGTGCCGGCGGCGCCGCCACGCCCGGCAAGGCGGCCGAGGTGTCGTTGTCGGCGACCACGTCGAGCTTGCCGCCCACCGGCCGGGGCGCGGCGTCGGCGGCCGCGGTCAGCGCCGGGCGGATCAGCTTGAAGACCACCAGCAGCGCCACCAGCGCCAGCGCCAGCGGTGCCGCCGCGGCACGCAGCAGCTCCAGCAGCCAGGGCTGCTGGTGGAGCGGAATCTCCTCGAGCTTGGGCGGCGGCTCGACGCGGAAGGGCGCGTTGATGACGCGCACCGAGTCGCCTCGTTCCTTGTTGAAACCCAGGCTCTGCTGCACCAGGGCGGTGATCTTTTCCAGCTCTTCGGCCGACAGCGGGGTGCTCGTGCTCTTGCCCTTGGCATCGGTGGCGACACGGTGGTTCACCACCACCGCGGCATTCAGACGGCGCAGCGTGCCGGTGGCATTGCGCGTCACGCGCACGGTCTTGTCGACCTCGTACTGCGTGACGGCGTCGCGCCGCGACACGCCGGCGGTACTTCCGCCTTGCGCGGCCTGCAGCGCCTGTGCCCCGCCGGTCAGCGGTGCGGTGGCCTGCGTCGGCGGCTGGTTGCTGGCCGCGCCCGGCACGCCGCTGGGCACGATCGCGCCGGGTTGCACGGACTCATTGCGCTGCAGCAGCTTGACCGCGGCCGGTGCGTCGCCCTGGTTGGGCTTGAACTCCTCGGAGGTCGATTCGGTCTGCGTGAAATCCAGCTCGGCAGTGACATTGGC
>DASQFA010000742.1:0-3806 GCA_035633375.1 Rubrivivax sp. | reverse complement strand
ATGACCACCAAACACCGCGCTTCCGGCAGCGCCACCCCGGCGTCGAGCCGGGCCACGCTGGCCGAACAACCGATCAGCCAGGAAGTGCTGCTCGAGAAATATGCCAAGGGCGAAGAACTCACGGTCGAGGCCGTGCGGCATCGCGTGGCGCGCGCGCTGGCCGCGGTGGAGCCGCCGGCGCAGCGTGCGCAGTGGGAGGCGCGCTTTCTCGATGCGCAGCGGCGCGGCTTCGTGCCGGCCGGTCGCATCAATTCCGCCGCCGGCACCGACCTGACGGCCACGCTCATCAACTGCTTCGTGCAGCCGGTGGGCGATTCGATCGCCCAGGTCGAGGACGGCCACCCCGGCATCTATACCGCGCTCACCGAAGCCGCCGAGACCATGCGCCGCGGCGGCGGGGTGGGCTATGACTTCTCGCGCATCCGCCCCAAGGGCGCCTGGGTCGGCAGCACGCGCAGCAGCGCCTCCGGCCCGCTGAGCTACATGCGCGTCTTCGACCGCAGCTGCGAGACGGTCGAATCCGCCGGCAGCCGGCGTGGCGCGCAGATGGGCGTGCTGCGCTGCGACCACCCCGACATCGAGCTGTTCATCCACGCGAAGGACTCAGGCGACCTGAAGAACTTCAACATCTCGGTGGGCGTGACCGATGCCTTCATGCGCGCGGTGCAGGACGATGCCGAGGTCGAGCTCGTGCACCGCGCCGAACCCGGCGAGGCGCAGAAGGCGCTGGGTGCGTTCCAGCGCAACGACGGCCTGTGGGTCTACAGGCGCCAGCGCGCGCGCGAGCTGTGGGAACAGATCATGCGCAGCACCTACGACCATGCCGAGCCGGGCGTGCTGTTCCTCGACCGCATCAACCAGGACAACAACCTGGGCTACTGCGAAACCATCAGCGCCACCAACCCGTGCGTTACGGGCGACAGCTGGGTCATGACGAGCGAAGGCGCGCGGCAGGTGAGCGACCTGGTGGGCGTGCCCTTCGACGCCATGGTGGATGGCAGACCCCATCGCAGCCTGTCGGACGGCTTCTTTTCCACCGGTACCAAAGCGGTACTGCGCCTGCGCACGCGCGAAGGCCATTCGCTGCGCCTGACGGCTGACCACCGCGCGCGCAAGGTCGTGCGGCGCAGCCGCTATGCGCTGCACAGCGCCTGGTGCGAAGCGGGCCAGTTGCAGCCGGGCGATGAAGTCGTGCTGCACGACCATCGGCATCTCGAGGGTTGGGACGGCAGCAAGACCGCGGCCGACGGTTATTTGCTCGGATTGCTGATTGGCGATGGCCACCTGGGCGAACACAAGGCGGTGCTGTCGGTCTGGGCGCCGGAACTGCGCGCGGTCGGCAGCAGTGCAGGTATCGCGGTACACGGTGCCACCGGCATCATGCAAGCGGTCGGCGAAGCGATTGCAACCTTGTCGCATCGGGCCGATTTCCGCGGCTGGCAGCGGCCTGTCGAGGGCCGAGGCGAATGCCGGCTGGCATCGGCGGCACTGCGAGACCTTGCGTTCGAGCTTGGCGCGGCGCCGGGTCGCAAGACCATCACACCGCAGATGGAAGCCGAGTCGTCCGATTTCCATTGCGGGTTGCTGCGCGGCCTTTTCGATGCCGACGGTTCGGTGCAGGGCTCGCAGGACAAGGGTGTCAGCATCCGGCTCACACAGTCGGACCTGTCATTGCTCGAAGCCGCGCAGCGCATGCTGCTGCGTCTGGGAATCAACAGCACGATCTACCGTGAGCGCCATGCCGAAGGCCGTAAATTGATGCCCGATGGCAGAGGCGGTGAGCGCGAGTATGCGCACAAGGCGGTGCATGAGCTGGCGATCAGCGGCGACAACCTTCGCGTGTATGCCGATCGCATCGGCTTCGCAGACACAGGCAAGGCAGCGAGGTTGGAGGATCTGCTGGCGGGCTACCAACGCCGACTCAATCGAGAGCGCTTCGTGGCGACCGTCGAATCCACCGAGCCCGATGGAGAGGCGGTGGTCTATGACGCGACCATCGAGGACGTGCATGCATTCGATGCCAATGGCCTGATGGCGCACAACTGTGGCGAGCAACCCTTACCGAGCTACGGCTGCTGTTGCCTGGGCAGCATCGACCTGACGCACTTCGTAACCCGCCCCTTCGAGGCCGATGCCGCCTTCGACGAGGCCGGGTTGATCGATGTGGCTTCAGTCGCCACGCGCATGCTCGACAACGTGCTCGACGCCACCGTCTGGCCGCTGCCGCAGCAGCAGCAGGAGGCCATGCACAAGCGCCGCATCGGCCTGGGCTTCACCGGGTTGGGCGATGCGCTGGTGATGCTCGGCCTGCACTACGACAGCGACGCCGCGCGCGAGCGTGCACGCCGCATCGCCGAGGTGATGCGCGACGCGGCCTATGGCGCGTCGGTGGAGCTGGCGCGCGAGCGCGGCGCCTTTCCGCTGTTCAATGCCGACCTGTTCTTGAGCGCCGGCACCTTTGCGTCGCGGCTGCCGGCGCCGCTGAAGGAGCGCATCCGCCAGCACGGGCTGCGCAACTCGCACCTGCTGTCGATCGCGCCCACCGGCACCATCAGCCTGGCCTTTGCCGACAACGCCAGCAACGGCATCGAGCCGGCTTTCAGCTGGAGCTACACGCGCAAGAAGCGCGAGGGCGATGGCAGCTTCAAGGAGTTCGCGGTCGAAGATCATGCGTGGCGGCTTTTCCGCCACCTGAAGGGCAGCGCAGCGCCGCTGCCCGAGGCCTTCGTCTCGGCGCTGGAGCTGTCGGCGCGCGCCCATGCGGCGATGGTCGCGGCAGTGGCGCCGTACATCGACACCTCGATCAGCAAGACGGTCAACGTACCTGCCGACTACCCCTATGCAGACTTCCAGGATCTGTACCTGACAGCCTGGCGCTCGGGGCTGAAGGGCCTGGCCACCTACCGGCCCAATTCGGTGCTCGGCTCGGTGCTCAGCGTCGATGCACCCAAGGCCACGCTGCCCGAGCCGCTGACCACCGACGGCGCCAACCAGCGCCTGAAGCTGGAGCGGCTGCCGGCGCCGGTGCTGACCTCGTTGCGCTGGCCCAGCCGCCCCGATCTGGCGGCGGGCAACCCGGCCTGGAGCTTCATGATCCAGCACCCGCACGGCGAGTTCGCGCTCTTCGTCGGCGAACTGCCGGCCGAAGCCGGGCCCGACATGGGCCTGTTCGGCAAGACGCTGCCCTTCGAGGTCTGGGTCAATGGCGCCGAGCAGCCGCGCGGCCTGGCGGCGATGGCCAAGACGCTGTCGATGGACATGCGCGCCAACGACCCGCAGTGGCTCAAGCTCAAGCTCGACGCGCTGGCCACGGTGGCCGAGGAGCGCGCCTTCGAGATGCCCTTCCCGCCGCACGGCGAGAAGCGCCTGTTCCCCGGCGTGGTCGCGGCCACCGCGGCGGTGATCCGCTGGCGCTGCGAACAGCTCGGCGCATTGCAGGAGGGCGGCCATACACCGGTGCTCGATGCCATGTTCAGCCGCGACGAGCCGCGCACCACGGCGTCGGGCACGCTGGCCTGGGCGGTGGATGTCAACAACCCGGCCACCGGCGAGGCCTTCACCGTGACGCTGAAGGAAGTGCAGCTGCCCTCGGGCGAAAGCGGCCTGATCACGCGGCCCTGTGCGCTGGGCTTTTCCGGCAACTACCCGCGCGCACTGGACGGGCTGGCGCGGCTGCTGTCACTCGACATGCGTGTCATCGACCCGGCCTGGATCGGCATGAAGCTGCGCAAGCTGCTCAACGTGGGCGAGCCGCTGGGCCACTTCATGGCCCCGGTGCCGGGCGAGCGGCGCCAGCAGGTGTGGCC
>DASQFA010000741.1:0-11414 GCA_035633375.1 Rubrivivax sp. | reverse complement strand
CGCACCGACCATCCCGGCGCCAAGTCCATGCCCCAGCCGAGCTTGCCGGTGGTCTGGTTGTCGTATACCGAGTTGTGGTCCCAGCGCAGGTCGGCCTGCAGCTTCTGCGTGCCGAAGCGCCCGCTGTAGCCCAGCACCAGGCCGGTGTTGTCGCGGTCCGGCGCCAGGTAGTCGGTGCTGGTGATCGACTCGCGCAGCCAGTCGATGGCCGCCACGAGCTGTTGTTCGGGCGTGGGCGTCCAGGTGGTCTGGCCGGTGATCTGCCGGCGCACGGTGTCGTACACGCTGTAGAAGTCGGCCCCCGACTGCAGCTTGTCGCTCTGGTAGGACGCGCGCAGCGAGTTCGTCCACTCGGGCGAGAACACGCCCTGGTAGTCGATGGTGGCGAGCTGCGTGTCGAGTCGGCTGCGGAAGTCGGGCGTGGCATCGGGCAGGAAGTCCGGCGGCGCGAACTGCGCACTGTCGAACTGCGATCGCAGCCGGCTGGCGTTGTAGCTGACACCGATGCGCTGGCCCTTCTGCCAGCTCAGGCCACCGGCCAACTGCAGGCCGCCGCGCGTGAAGCCATCGTCGTCCGGGTTGTACTGGCCGAATTCGTCGCCGGGCAGGACGGCCGAGACGCCGTCGCTGGTTTCGCCGCTGAGGCTGAGTGCGTAGTCAAACCCGCTGTCGGCACCGCTCAGCGCCACATAAGCCTCGCCCGAACGGTAGTTGCCCGCGGCGACGTTGCCGCGCAGGTAGGGCACGCCCTCGCCACGCCGCGTGACGATGTTGACCACGCCGCCAATAGCGTCGGCACCGTAGAGGCTGGAACCGGGGCCGCGCATCAGCTCGATACGTTCCACCTGGGCCAGGCTGATGGCCGCCAGATCGGTCTGGCCGAGCGTGGCCGAGCCGACGCGTACGCCGTCGATCAGCACCAGCGTGTTGCTGGCGCTGCTGCCGCGCATCAGGATGCCGGCGCTCTGCCCCGGCCCACCGTTGCGCGACAACTGGATGCCGCCTTCGCGGCGCAGCAGGTCTTCCACAGAATCGGCGCTGGAGGCGCGGATACGGTCACGGTCGATGACCACCACGTCGGCGACCATGCGGTCCAACGCGGTGGGCGCCCGCGTGCCGATGACCTGCACGGTGGAGCCGGGGTTGGCCTCGGCTTGTGCCCAGGCCAGTGTGGCGGGTTGAAGAAGCGAAAGAACAAGCAGCAGCCGACCTGGCCGCGAGTTAGGCGTTGAAGACAAAGGGACCTCCGTTGCCGCACACCCCGTGCGCACCGTGTTCAAGACATGGCTGCACGCGCAGAGGTCAACACGGCACGGCAAGTGTGCGACACGCACGCCGATCGTGCCCGCGCCGCCCTCCGCAACGCCAGCTTCCCGTGCATCAGGCCGGTATCCGGGCTTGCGAGTGCCGGTTCATGACTGAACCGAAGCGATCGGCGCCTTCCCAGGCTTTCACCCAGTGGCTGCATTGCCGTTCGCACCTCGCCAACCGTTGCGGGGGCAGCGCCGGATTGGTCGGGGATGAAACTCCCCCGACGCACCGGCTTCCCGTTTAACCAGCCACCCCGAGCGGGAGTGGCTGGCACCTGTTGCAAGCCGTCGGAGTCTAGCGCAGTGCCCTGGGAGCCTTTCGGGCTCGGTGATCGGGCAACCAGCCACCGCCATGCATGTCTTGCAAGCTGCCCAACGCACCCGATGAACAGCTAGTCGGCAAGCCGCGAATACGCACCCTCGCCTCTATAATCACGCTTTCACACCCAAGCATTCCGCACGGTGCGCCGCCGCACCGAGGCAATGTGTTCAAGACATGACCAAGTTTGTCTTCGTCACCGGCGGTGTGGTGTCCTCCCTCGGCAAGGGCATCGCTTCGGGTTCGCTGGCCGCGATCCTCGAGTCGCGGGGCCTCAAAGTCACCCTCATCAAGCTCGATCCCTACCTGAACGTCGACCCGGGCACGATGTCGCCGTTCCAGCATGGCGAGGTCTTCGTCACCGACGACGGCGCCGAGACCGACCTCGACCTGGGCCACTACGAGCGCTTCATCACCACACGGATGAAGCGCAGCAACAACTTCACCACCGGCCAGATCTACAAGAGCGTGCTCGAGAAGGAGCGACGCGGTGAATACCTGGGCAAGACGGTGCAGGTCATCCCGCATGTCACCAACGAGATCCAGGACTATGTGCGGCGCGGCGCGGGCATCGGCGGCGCGGATGCGGTGGACGTGGCAATCGTTGAGATCGGCGGCACCGTGGGCGATATCGAATCGCTGCCCTTCCTGGAGGCGGTGCGCCAGATGAGCCTGAAGCTCGGGCCCACGAACACCGCCTTCGTGCATCTGACCTATGTGCCGTGGATCGCCGCCGCAGGCGAGCTGAAGACCAAGCCGACGCAGCACACCGTGCAGAAGCTGCGCGAGATCGGCATCCAGCCCGACGTGCTGCTGTGCCGCGCCGACCGCGCGGTGCCCGACGAAGAGCGCGAGAAGATCAGCCTGTTCACCAACGTACAGGCGCACGGCGTGATCTCGATGTGGGACGTGGACACCATCTACAAGGTGCCGCGCATATTGCATGAGCAGGGCCTGGACGAGATGATCTGCATGAAGCTGCAGCTGCTGACCCGGCCGGCCGACCTGAAGCGCTGGGATCGTCTGGTGCACGAGGTCGAGCACCCGGCGCATCAGGTCAGCATCGCCATGTGCGGCAAATACACCGACCTGTCGGATTCATACAAGTCACTGAACGAGGCGCTGCGCCACGCCGGCATCCAGAACCATGCGCGCGTGAACATCGAGTATGTCGATTCCGAAACGCTCAGCGACGCCAGCGTGGACCAGCTGGCTCGCTTCGATGCCGTGCTGGTGCCCGGCGGCTTCGGCAAGCGCGGCGTCGAAGGCAAGATCGTGGCGGCAAGTTATGCCCGCGAGCAGCGCATCCCCTATCTGGGCATCTGCCTGGGCATGCAGGTGGCGACGATCGAGGTCGCGCGCCACCTCGCCGGCTTGGCCGACGCCAACTCCACCGAGTTCGAACCCGGCACGCCGCATCCGGTGATCGCGCTCATCGACGAGTGGCAGGACCGCGACGGCACGATCCAGAAGCGCGACAGTGCATCAGACCTGGGCGGCACGATGCGCCTGGGTGCGCAAAGCTCCGACGTGCAGCGCGGCACGCTCGCGCATGCGATCTACGGCGACGTGGTCACCGAGCGCCACCGCCACCGCTACGAGGCCAACAAACATTATCTGGAGCGGCTGCGCCAGGCCGGGCTGGTGATCAGCGCGATCACGCAGCGCGACAAGCTCACCGAGATCGTCGAGCTGCCGCGCGAGGCGCACCCGTGGTTCGTCGGCGTGCAGTTTCACCCCGAGTTCAAGTCCACTCCGTGGGACGGGCACCCGCTGTTCAACAGCTTCATCAAGGCCGCTCTGGAGCACCAGGCCAGTGCGCAAGCGGTGCTGAAGGCCGTGGCATGAGGACACAGGGCCGCCCGGAATGCTCATGCACCCGCTCGGCGGCAGCGGCATCAGTCCGCAGGGTTTTGCAATGAAACTGTGCGGCTTCGAGGTCGGGCTGGCGCAACCCTTCTTCCTCATCGCCGGGCCTTGCGTGGTCGAGAGCGAAGCGCTGCAGATGGACGTGGCCGGGCGGCTGAAGGAGATGTGCTCGGCACTGGGCATCCCCTTCATCTTCAAGTCCAGCTACGACAAGGCCAACCGCTCCAGCGGCGCCACCTTCCGCGGCCCGGGAATGCAACGCGGGCTGGAGATCCTGGCCAAGGTGAAGCGCGAACTCGGCGTGCCGCTGCTGACTGACGTGCACAGCGAAGCCGAGGTGCCGGCCGTGGCGGCGGTGGTGGACGTGCTGCAGACGCCCGCCTTCCTGTGCCGGCAGACCGATTTCATCCGCGCGGTGGCACAAAGTGGCCTGCCCGTGAACATCAAGAAGGGCCAGTTCCTCGCGCCGCACGACATGAAGAACGTGATCGACAAGGCCCGCGCCGCGGCGCGCGACAAGGGCCTGTCGGAAGACCGCTTCATGGCCTGCGAGCGCGGCGCTAGTTTCGGCTACAACAACCTTGTGTCCGACATGCGCAGTCTGGCGATCATGCGCGAGACCGGCGCGCCGGTCGTCTTCGACGTCACCCATTCGGTGCAGTTGCCGGGCGGCCAAGGCACGAGCAGCGGCGGCCAGCGCGAGTTCGTGCCGGTGCTGGCGCGCGCCGGCGTGGCCGTGGGCGTGGCCGGGCTGTTCATGGAAACCCACCCCGACCCAGCGAATGCGCTCAGCGACGGGCCGAACGCCGTGCCGCTCAAACACATGCGCGTGCTGCTCGAGCAACTGCTGGCGCTAGACCGGGTGGTGAAGTCCCGTGCGCTGCTTGAAAATGACTTCACATGCTGAGGTCATGTCGCCAGAACGAGTGCAGCCGCTGACCTGGAAGGACCGCCATGCCCTGCGCCTACATCATCGTCGATATGAAGGTGACCGACCCGGAACAGTACAAGCAGTACATGGCCGCGGCCCCGGCCGCAGTGGCTGCGGCGGGCGGCGAGTACCTGGTGCGCGGCGGCCGGCATCAGGTGCTTGAAGGCCACTGGCAACCGCAGCGCATCGCAATGTTGCGCTTTCCCAGCCTGGAGAAGGCGCAGGCCTTCTACGACGCCGAGATGTACCGTGCCGCCCGCGCCTTGCGCGCCGGCGCCACCGAGTACTTCAACATGGTCGTCGTCGAAGGCGTCGACGCACCCGTCTGATCCCGCCAACAAGCCCAAAATCGAAGAAGGAACCCCATGAGCGCCATTGTCGACATCGTCGGACGAGAAATCCTCGACAGCCGCGGCAACCCCACCGTCGAGTGCGACGTGCTGCTGGAGTCGGGCACCATGGGCCGCGCCGCGGTGCCCTCGGGCGCGTCCACCGGCTCGCGCGAGGCCATCGAACTGCGCGACGGCGATGCCACCCGTTATGGCGGCAAGGGCGTGCTGCGCGCGGTGGAGCATATCAACACCGAGATCAGCGAGGCCGTGCTCGGCCTGGACGCCTCGGAGCAGGCCTTCCTCGACCGCACGCTGATCGACCTGGACGGCACCGACAACAAAAGCCGCCTCGGCGCCAACGCCACGTTGGCGGTGAGCATGGCGGTGGCACGTGCCGCGGCCGAGGAATCGGGCCTGCCGCTATACCGCTATTTCGGCGGCATGGGCGGCATGCAGATGCCGGTGCCGATGATGAACGTCATCAACGGCGGCGCGCATGCGAACAATACGCTCGACCTGCAGGAGTTCATGATCATCCCCGTCGGTGCGCCGAGCTTTCGTGAAGCGGTGCGCTATGGCGCCGAGACCTTCCACGCGCTGAAGAAGATCATCAACGACCGCGGCATGAGCACCGCGGTCGGCGACGAAGGTGGCTTCGCGCCCAGCGTGGCCAGCCATGAAGCGGCGATCCAGTTGATCCTGGAGGCCATCGACAAGGCCGGCTTCACCGCCGGCGAGCAGATTGCCATCGGCCTGGACTGCGCGGCCAGCGAGTTCTACAAGGATGGCAAGTACGTGCTCGGCGGCGAGGGCCTGACGCTGAACGCGGCCGAATGGACCGACATCCTCGCCACCTGGGTGGACAAGTACCCGATCCTCAGCATCGAGGACGGCATGGCCGAAAGCGACTGGGACGGCTGGAAGCACCTGGCCGAGCGCCTGGGCAAGAAAGTGCAACTCGTGGGTGACGACCTGTTCGTCACCAATACCAAGATCCTGAAGGAAGGCATCGACAAGGGCGTGGCCAACTCGATCCTCATCAAGATCAACCAGATTGGCACGCTCACCGAAACCTTCGCCGCCATCGAGATGGCCAAGCGCGCGGGCTGGACCAACGTCATCAGCCACCGCAGCGGCGAGACCGAGGACTCGACCATCGCCGACATCGCCGTGGGCAGCAACGCCGGCCAGATCAAGACCGGCTCGATGAGCCGCAGCGACCGCATTGCCAAGTACAACCAGCTGCTGCGCATCGAGGAAGACCTGGGCGACGTGGCCAGCTACCCGGGGCGTGCGGCCTTCTACAACCTGCGTTGAATCCGCTGTCGGCGTGCCCCTTGGCGATGACCACGCACTTGACGGCGACGACGCGGCGTTCGATCGGCGTGGCCGCACTGTGGCTGGCGCTGGCAGGGCTGGGCGGCTGCGTTGCCGCGCCGCCGGGAACCGTGCCCGACAGCCTGGGCAGCTACGACCGCACCTTCGACACCGCACTGCAGGCGATGGTCGATCAGAAGCTGACGATCAGCCACCAGGACCGCCGGCAGGGCACGATCATCGGCTCGCTCGGTGGCACCACCATCGCCGCGACACTGGACGTGCTGTACGAAGGCACGATCCGGGTAGTGTTCAAGCAGCAGGGCGAAACACCCGCTGACCCTGCCTTGCTCCAGCGGGTGGCCGACGCGTACAACGCGCGCATGAGTCAGGCGAGGATTCTGCCCGGCGGGCTGCTGTGAACGCCTGCTGGCATGGCCAGGCCGCGGGCAAGCCGGAGATAATGCAACTCATGCCCCTTTCTGCTGCCCTTGCACACGCTGCCCCCTACGCTGCCTGCGGCGCGCAGGGGGTGCCCGTGATCGATTCGCCCGGGCACCATCGTGCCGGGTCGGCAGCGCAGGCTCGGACATGCGCGTCCTGACCATCGCCCTGATCGCGCTGCTGGCTCTGGTGCATGCCGAGTTGTGGGCGGGCAAGGGCGGGCAGTCCTATGTCGTGCATCTGCAGACACAACTGCTTGCGCAACAGCAGGAAAACACTGCCTCGCGCCTGCGCAACCAGCGCCTCGCCGCGGAAGTCAACGACCTGAAGGAAGGCCTTGAGATGGTCGAGGAAAAGGCGCGCAGCGAACTGGGCATGATCAGGCCGGACGAGATCCTGGTGCAGCTCAGCCCGCGCCGGCCCTGAGCGGCGCGCTGATGAGCCCGCTGTTGCAGCTGGCGCAGCCGCTGCTTGCAACCGCCTTCGCGCTGTGGGGCAGCCCGGTCACCTGGGCAGAACTGCTGGCTTTCGGCCTTTCGCTGGCCATGGTGGTGTGCAACATCCGCGTCAACGTGCTCGGCTGGCCGCTTGCCATCGCGGCCGCGCTGATCTACTTCTTGCTCTTCTGGGACAGCCGGCTGTATGGCGAGGCCGGCCTGCAGATCTTCTTTGTGGTGGTGGCGTGCTGGGGCTGGTGGCAGTGGCTGCGTGGCCGCGCACAGGACGGCAGCGTGCTGCGCGTGCGCAGCCTGTCGCAGCGCGCCCGGCTGGTGCTCGTCGCCTGTGTGCTCGTTGGCTGGCCGCTGCTCGGCAGCTTCCTGAGGCACTTCACCGACACCGACGTGCCCTGGTGGGACGCACTGCCCACCGTGGGCAGCATCGCGGGACAGTGGCTGCTGGGGCGGAAGTACGTCGAGAACTGGCCCGTGTGGGTGCTGGTCAACGCGGTCAGCATCGGGCTGTTTGCGTGGAAGGGCTTGTGGCTGACGGCGCTGCTGTATGCATTGTTCCTGCTGATGGCACTGTGGGGTTGGCACGCCTGGCGCAGGTTGGCTTTGTCAGGCGGCTCGGCATGAGCCACGCATTCACGGCCGAAAAACTGCCGCGCGCGGCAACGCCCGGCGCGAAGCCTGGCCCGTGACCGCCGCCCGGGTCATCGCCATCGTCGGCGCCGAGAGCACCGGCAAGAGCACGCTCGCGATCGCACTGCGCGATGCGCTGGCCGCCGACGGCACGCCGGTGGCCTGTGTCAACGAGGCGCTGCGCGAATTCTGCGATGCACACGGGCGCACCCCGCGCCAGCACGAACAGGCAGCCATCGCCGACGAGCAGACACGGCGCATCGCCACGGCCGCAATGAGCCACCGCATCGTCGTGGCCGACACCACCGCGCTGATGATTGCCGTGTACAGCGAGATCGTATTCGGCGATCGCAGCCTGTACGACGCGGCGCTGGCCGCGCACGCCCGCTGCACAGTGACGCTGCTGACCGCAATCGACCTGCCCTGGCAAGCCGATGGCCTGCAGCGTGATGGCGAGCATGTGCGCGAGCCGGTCGACACTGCGCTGCGCCATGCGCTGGCGCGTCACGGGCCGGGTTACTCGTTGGTCATCGGATCCGGGCCGGCCCGAACCGCAACGGCACTCGCCACCGTGCAACGCCAACTGCGCGGCATATCCGCTGCCGCGGAAGGCGAGCAAGCCATTGCCTCACCGAGCCGTTGGCAGGGGCTGTGTGAACGCTGTGGCGACCCCGCCTGCGAGCGCCACCTGCTGCCGCAGCCAGGGTCGATGCGCGGCTGATCCAGGTTTGCGTCCGCGGGCATACGTTCCACGGACTGCTTTCGGCGCAAAGCTGCCGGACGTGAACAGCCTTCACCGCAGAGGCGCGGAGGGCGCAGAGGCAACGCAGAGGAATAAAAGTTTCCCAGGTCTTCTCTGCGAACCTCTGCGCCCTCTGCGTCTCTGCGGTGAATGAATTTTGGCTTGTGAGTCAACGGCAGCTTTGCGCCGCAACCGGCCCATCTACCGAAGGCGCATCCTCTATCGCCGAACGTGAATCCGTATCAAACGCCGGCCGCGTCCTTGGCTCTGATCTTGGCGTTGATGTAGGCGCCGTGCGGCACGTGCAACAGGTCGGAGATGCGCCACATCACGTGCCGCTCATGCTCGCTGAGCTGACCATCGGCATAGGCCACTCGCCACATGTACTCGACCATGCGTACCTTGGCGGACATCTCGAAGTGAGTATTGATGTGCGAGGTGAACTCGAACCAGTCGGTGGCATCGCGCGCGGCCCCGCGGGCCAATTCGACCAGGCGCTCGACCTCGTCGTCGGCCAGCGCGAACTTCTCGCGCAGCGCATTGATGACTGCCTGCTGTTCGGCAAGGCCGATGTCCGCGTCGGCGCGCATGACCTCGATCAACATCACCGCAGTGGCCAGTTGCAGGGTATGTTCGATGGTCTGCGCGCTGGCCACCGCCGATGGCGGCCGCAACGCACCGAAGAGTCCCTTGAGCGTGCTCAGCATGGCCGGATTTCACCACAGCCGACGACTGCCCGCAGGCCGGAGCTTCTGGGTTGCTTCGTCCCCGGTGTCGTCAGGGCGCACGACAAGCGTCACGCGCCGCAGCCCACCCTACAGCTTGATCATCACATGCCGCGCCACGCTGTAGTCCTCCAGCGCATACATGCTCAGGTCCTTGCCGTAGCCGGATGATTTCATGCCACCGTGCGGCATCTCGTTGACGAGCATGAAGTGCGTGTTGATCCAGGTGCAGCCGTACTGCAGCTTCTTGGCCACGCGCATGGCGCGGCCCACGTCCTGCGTCCAAACGCTCGACGCCAGGCCGTAGTCGCTGTCGTTGGCCCAGGCGATGGCCTGCTCGGTGTCGGTAAAGCGCGTGACGCTGACCACCGGGCCGAAGACTTCGCGCTTGACGATCTCGTCCTCCTGGCGCGCGCCGGCCACCACCGTGGGTTCGTAGAAGAAGCCGGCGCCGCCGCGCGCCTTGCCGCCGGCGGTGATCTCCATGTGGCCGCTCATCTGCGCGCGCTCGACGAAGCTGGCCACGCGGTTGCGCTGGCGGTCGCTGATGAGCGGGCCGATCTCGGCCTCGGCATCGTCCTGCAGCCCCATCTTGATGGTTTTGACCGCGCTGGACAGGTCGGCCACCAGCTTGTCGTAGACCTTGGCACCGGCATACACGCGGCAGGCCGCGGTGCAGTCCTGCCCGGCGTTGTAGTAGCCGAAGGTGCGCAGTCCTTCGACCACTTGGCCCAGATCGGCATCGTCGAAGACGATCACCGGCGCCTTGCCGCCCAGTTCGAGGTGCGTGCGCTTGAGCGTGCCGGTGGCCGCCTGCAGGACCTTGCGTCCGGTGCTGACGTCGCCGGTCAGGCTCACCATCGACACCTTCGGGTGTTCCACCAGCGGCTGGCCGACCGTCGCACCACGCCCGGTGATGACGTTGAGCACGCCCTTCGGGAAGATCTCGGCTGCCACCTGCGCTAGCAGCAGCGTGCTCAACGGCGTCTGCTCGCTGGGCTTGATGACCACCGTGTTGCCCGCGGCCAGCGCCGGCGCGATCTTCCACGCGGCCATCATCAGCGGGTAGTTCCACGGTGCGATCGAGGCCACCACGCCGATCGGGTCGCGGCGGATCATGCTGGTATGCCCGGCCAGGTACTCGTTGGCCACCGTGCCACTGACGCAGCGCGCCGCGCCGGCAAAGTAGCGCAGGCAGTCGGCCACCGCCGGGATCTCGTCGCCCAGCGCGCGCGCATAGGGCTTGCCGCAATTCAGGCTTTCAAGCCGTGCGAACTGTTCGCCGCGCGCTTCGATGGCATCGGCCAGCTTCAGCAACAGGCGCGAGCGCTCCATCGGCGTGCTCTCGCTCCAGCCGTCGAAGGCGCGGTGCGCCGCCGACACGGCCTTGTGTACCTGCTCGGCCGAGGCTTCGGGCAGGGCCACCAGCAACTCGCCGGTGGACGGGTTCAGCACCTTCTCGGCCTGGCCCTCGCCGGCCGCGAAGGCACCGTCGATGAACAGCTGGGTGGGCAATGTGATGTCGCTCATGGCAGTCTCCTTGGGAAGCTCTAGCGGTGCGCCGGTTCGTCGGCGCGGGTCAGCCAATAGGCCGCGAGGATGGGTATGAAGGTCAGCGCGATGATCAGCACCGCCACCACGTTGGTCACCGGCCGCTGGCGGGGGCGGATCAGCTCCTGCAGCATCCAGATCGGCAGCGTGGTCTGCTGCCCGGCGGTGAAGGTGGTGACGATGACCTCGTCGAAGCTCAGGGCAAAAGCCAGCAGCGCGCCCGCCAGCAGTGCCGAGCCCAACTGCGGCAGGATGATGTGGCGCACGGTCTGGAAGCCGTCGGCACCCAGGTCCATGCTGGCTTCGATCAGGTTCGGGTTCAGGCGCCGCAATCGCGCCACCGCGTTGTTGAACACCACCACCACGCAAAAGGTGGCGTGGCCGATGACGATGGTCCAAAACGAGAACGGAATCTCCAGCGTGCCGTAGGCCGAGCGCAGCGCGATGCCGGTGATGACGCCGGGCAGCGCGATCGGCAGGATGAGCAGCAGCGAGATCGCGTCGCGGCCGAAGAAGCTGGCCCGCGCCAGCGCCGCCGCAGCCAATGCCCCCAACACCACGGCGATGGCCGTGGACCAGGCGGCCACCTCGAAGCTCAGGCGGATGGCCGCCCAGACGTCCTCGCGCTGCCAGGCCACGCCGAACCATTGCGTGGTCAGCGCGGGCGGCGGGAAGACATAGGTCTTGTCCTCGGCGCTGAAGGCATACAGGATGATCAGCGCCAGCGGGATGTGCAGGAACGCAATCGCACCCCAGGCGGCGGCCTTCAGCCCCCAACGGGCGGGGCGGCTA
>DASQFA010000740.1:0-9122 GCA_035633375.1 Rubrivivax sp. | reverse complement strand
TGTGTTGCACGCCGACGGCACATTGGCTCGAATACGCGGACTGGTGGAATCCAGTCCTCGCTGAACCTCTGCGCATCGAGAAGGGCATGGCTATTGCCAGCGACGCCATTGGCAGTGGCGTCGATTGGAATGAAGATGCAGTAGGCCGGTTGGCTGCCTGAAACGCCCGAACGGCGTAAGTCCTCGCAAAACACGCCACGTCCACCGTGCGTTGGCACTCTCGGCCCGCGTCTGCTCGCTGTAACCGGCTCCGACTTCAGGTGGGTTCTTGATCGGGGCAAGGGTCCGATTTCGCGCGACCAGGCTTGCTTGCCCGTCGGCAATGAAAGGAGGTGCGGTCGACTGGAAGACGAATCAATCGGTCGCGGAAATTTGCTTGCCCACATCTCCGACCGAAATGCGGCATGCAATTTGGATCACCGACTGGCACCAACGGGTCGGTAGGAGCCCGTCGCCTTGCGAACTTCGTTGCCGCAAAGCCGATGCCCAAGTTGCGATGCCATGAAGCCGCCGGTCACGGGTATCGGCTCCCGACCCACAGGAGCCGTTGGGGTCGTCGAAATCTTGGCGGCAAAGCCGCCGTTGGCGTCCGCTCGCCGACGACCCATCGTGCTGGTGGTTTGGGCGACGGCTGCGCCGCGTTTTCGGTCAGACGGTCTCGACCTGCAACTCACGGTGCTCGGCAACCCAGCGGTCATTCACCCATCGGGGCGGCGGGCGGCGCAACAACCGGAGCGGAAGGTACTGCTGACATTTGCGAGGCTGCGGCTGCTGCCACACCGCCTACGCTCACTTCTTCACTTGCTGTCTTCGGGCGCCGTTCGAGCTTTTTGACGCGACCGCCGACGCCTCTGGCGAAGCAAAGAACTTCGCGCACGGCGCCTCAGTCTCATTCTGGACAGCCTGAGCCAAGAGGCTGACGCGCTCCTGGAGCCGATGATTCCTGCTCTCGGCCACCGTCGATTGCGGTCGGAAGTCCTGTGGCCTCATTCAAACTGATGATGCCGTCTTGAGATTACCAGGCAGCGAGGGTTGATGTCCAATCGTTGTTGGCCAAGCCACAGCGCTGGAACAGCCTGACCTCTTCGCCGTCGGCCTCGGCAATGGTGGGTCAGTTGGACGACGCGACGGTGGCCTCGCCGGACGGTGATGCCGCGCACGACGGACGGCCTGGGCCGCGCCGGCCCAACATGCTCGCGACTGTGGTCGTACGGCTGCGTACGCCGCAATGGCGGTGCCGGGGTCGCACGGCCGATGCCGCTGTGGGAACCGGTCCAAGGCGAGAAGGGCGGCGACCCCGCTCCAGGGCGTGCTGCATCGTCAGATGGAGCACGTCGCGCTGTGCATGACTGCCGCCCAGCCTTTGGGCAGACACGGGCAGGCTCGCCAACAACGCCGCTGCCAGGGCGGCGTCGCCACGACCGAACGCAACGAGCCCTCGGCAGGCGGTCAAGCCCAGTTGCCGGGTGGTCAGGCCGTGGCGGGTTGGCCTCAAGCCGCTCCTGGCCAGCGCGAGCTCAAGACGTGCGGCATTGTTCCAGTCGCGTGCGCCGACGAAGGCCAGCATGGCATGGATGTCGTTGAAGCTGCAGAACCCGTCCTCCATGTGCGGCGACCAGGCCGAGGCAAGTGCGGACCAGCGCTCGCCGGAGTCGCCGCCCCGCAAGTCGATACGCCACAGCAGTGCAGAGGCGTCGATCAGATCGGCAACCTCAGTCGTGTGCCCAGCGCCGATTCGCCGGTCATACAGGTCCAGCGCCCGATCGATCCGGCCCTGCGCCAGATGGAACAGCGCCAGGTGCCAACAGCAATGGGTGGCCACGACGGAGTTCAGGTCCCACCCCGCTGTGTGTTGGTCCATCCAGCGCACCCCGGCACCAGGGCGATCGCTCATCTCGAATACGTGCGCCATGACGTGATGTGCGCGAGCGTTCAGCGGGTTCAAGGACAGCGCCGCACGAGCAGCGTGTTCAGCTCGGTGGTACTCGCCGCACTCCTCCAAGCTGAACGCGTACATGGCGAGCACAGATCCGCAGCCTGGAACTTCTGGCGACCATGCCGGCAGCACCGCCGCGACACGGTCGTGCATCCGCGCGACATCGCCGGTGAGGTAGTCGAACGCATGGGCCACCTGCAGGGCAAGTGCGTCGCGCGGCTGCTCGCGCAGCAACCTGCCAAGATGCGACTTGGCGAGCTCGTAGTCATCGTCGAGCACCGCGCCCAGCGCAGCGAGGTGCTGCCGCTCGAAGCGGTTGAAGCGAAGTCCAGCAGTGCGCGCCAAAACGAGGCGCGCCGATCGGACGCGGCGCGGATCACGACTGCACACCAGCAGGTAGGCCTGCAGTGCATGGGCCATGACGAAACTCGGCGCTTCGCGCAGCGCCTCTGCCAGGGGCAGCTCCGCCCCGGTGCGCCAGGTCTGAAATGCAGCAAGCGCAGTCTCGTAGGCCTCAAGCCCCCCAGTCGAAGCTCCGGACACCGGGCAGCCACGCGCGTCGACCAGACCGACAGCGACAGGTCGACGAGGCACGGCACCGTGCTTCGTAACTGCGTCCGCGTGCTGACCAAGATCGCACCGGGCGCTGTTGCCAGTTCGGCGTGGGGTTGTCTGCGAGTGATGGACGTCTGTCATATCGAACTCCAGTGGTGCCGGTGCGACCGACCCGACGAAGGGTCGATGCCAGAAGCATCGCTGGCGGTTGTATTCGGTACGGGTCAGCCGGTCCGCCGTGTGTTGCCAATGAGTATCCAAGGGCCCTGTTCTGTAACCGGGCGGCGAGGCAAGGCGAGCCTTTCTCACCCTGGAGTTGTCCTCAGAGCTGGCGTGTGGGGTGGGCTTCATGCGCCGTTTTGCCAGGCTGGCGCAGGCCTGCCGCGGCGCCGACAGGCTGGGGTGTCCCGCCTACCCGACCGGGACGTACATGTACCCGGCGTTGCGCACCGTGCGTATGCAGCGCGGCTCGCCCAGCGGGTCGGGTTCGACCTTACGGCGCAGCCGGCCGATGCGGATGTCGATCGAGCGATCGAATGGCTCCCACTCGCGGTTGCGTGTGTGCATCAGCAACTGGTCGCGTGACAGCACGCGGTTCGGGTTGGCCAGGAACACGCGAATCAGCTCGAACTCCATCGCCGTCATTGGCTGCTCGGTGCCGTCGGCGTCGAACAGGCGGCGCGATTCCAGGTCGATCTGGCAGCGGCCGAAAACTTTGCGCTGCCCCGCCAGCGGCGGTGGAGTGGCGGACTCGGCCGGCGGCCGCGCCTGCAGCCGGCGCAGTACGCTCTTCACTCGTGCCAGCAGCTCGCGTGGGTCGAAGGGCTTGGCGATGTAGTCGTCGGCACCGAGCTCCAGGCCGACGACCCGGTCGATGACGTCGGCCGAGGCCGTCACCATGATGATGCCCAGGTCGTAGTGCTCGCGCAGATAGCGCGCCAGCGTCAGCCCGTCCTCGCCGGGCAGGCGCAGGTCCAGCAACACGGCGTCGGGCAGCTCGCGCTCCAGGCATTCGCGCATCTGCGCGCCGCTGCCGGCTTCGGCCACGATGAAAGCATGGCCCTCGAGGTACTCGCGCAGCATGCCGCGCACCGACGAGTCGTCGTCGACGACGAGCAGGCGTGTGCGCGTTTCCATGCGGCGATTCTGCCGCGCACTCCGCCGCCGCGCTAGCCCCAGATACACCCCCGCGACAAGGCTCGCAGCTTCGTGAGCCAGCGGATACGCGCCGGTTGCATCGGCACGCGACGATGCGGCGGGGCAACAACCGGGCAACACATCCGCGGCCAGGCGACGCATCGGCGATACGCGCGCCGACCAGACTGCCTGCCATACCACGACGCAAGCGATCCGAAGCGGCGTGGCAAGGAGCCTCGGACCAAGAGGCCAGGCTCCGAACGACGGTCCGGCCCGTGCCGGGCCACCCCACGTCAAACAGGAGTTCCACCATGAACCAGAGCACCCCCCACACCGAGCGCTACGCCAAGGTCATCGAAGTGTCCAAACGCGTGCGCTGGGAGATCGAGCGCGACGTCATCCGCGGCCGCGGCTTCGACTACGCCAAGACCTTTCTGCCTACCGGCCTGTCGCTGGTGGACGAGCTGGCCTTCCTGAGCCCGGCCGACCAGCGCCTGCTGAGCCAGGTGCAGGGCCGCACCTATGCCTACATGTTCGGGCTGGTCGAGCGCTTCATCGCCGCCAAAGTGATGCAGCTGGCCCATGCCAAGGCGCTGGACGACCAGGTGGCGCTGGAGGCGCTGGTGCGCATGACCGACGAGGAGCTGAAGCACCAGGCGCTGTTCCGCCGCTTGGAATCGATGATGGCCGCCGACATGCCGGCCGGCTACGAGATGACTGCCGATGCGGACGCGGTCGCGCAGGCCGTGCTCGGTGCCAGCACCTGGGCGGTGCTGGCGCTGACGCTGGACATCGAGCTGTTCTCGCAGGCGCACTACCGCGCCAGCATCGAGCCCGACGCCAACCTGTCGCCGCTGTGGAAGGACGTGTTCCTGTTCCACTGGCGCGAGGAATCGCAGCACGCGATCCTGGACGAGCTCGAGCTGATCGAGGAAGACGCCAGGCTGAGCAAGGAGCAGCGCGACGCGGCGGTCGGCGACCTGATCGCGCTGGTCGGTGCGGTCGACGGCATCCTGCAGGCACAGGCCGCGGCCGACGCCGGCTACTTCGTCGCCATCGCCGGCACGGCATTCAGCGATGCGCAGAAGGCGCGGATCCAGGCGTTGGTGCTGAAGGCCTACCGCTGGCAATACATCGTCTCCGGCGTGATGGAGCCGCGCTTCCAGAAGGTGCTGTTCGCGCTAGTCGACGATGCGCAGGGCGCGCGCATCCAGGCGGCGCTGGCGCCGCTGACGGGCGCCGTGCCGCAGCGCTCGCTGCCGATGGCCGCCTGATCCCCAGGCCCGGGCCGCGCTCCGGCCGGCCCGCGCTCTCAACCCCCAAGGAGAAACATCATGTGCACTTCGGACCATGCCCTACATGCCCCCACCGTGCTGCAGCGCCTCTTGTTTGCCGTGGTGGCCTCACTTCGCAGCAGCGCGGCCGTCTGGCAGCGCAGCCGCCGCCGGCGCGCGGCGCTGCGCGACCTGGAAGCGCTGGACGACCACATGCTGAAGGACATCGGCTTGCACCGTAGCGAGGTGTCGTCAGTGGTAGCCGAAGTCATCGGCGCCGCGCCGACCACGCGCCGCGCGGCGATGCGGTCCCTGACGTGAACGCTGCGGCCCGGCGTTCAAACGGAGCTGGCGGGCCTGCCAAGCTCGACCGGCACTGTTTGGCAGTAAACGGGAGACCCGATCACGATCGACCACTGCAGGCGCCGATGCCCTGCCTGCGCTGCGCCGGCACCCCGTGCGCCGCTCTGGGCCAGCGTGGCGGCGAACAACATCTTGGTCTTGCTCATGGAACTCTAGACCCGACCTTCACCTGCCGTGTCTGCACAACGGCCGGATGCGCTGCTGACGGCAATACGTTGCGCATGGGTGAAGCTGTGTAAAGCCGACGGGCCCGTAGCGATCGGAACCCGCGGCAGTCCGGTGTCAATCCGGCAGGTCGGCCGGTGCGACCTTGCGGATCGAGCCGGTTCGCTCCGGCCCGGTACGGGCGCACTTCATGACCATCAGGGTCTGACAGCCATGCCTCGCCCCACAAACAGTCCATGTCCGTGGGTAGCTGATGGAACTGCAGCCCGGCCGCGCGCAGCACGCCCAGCGCGCCGCATTCGAAGTACAGCTGCAACGCGGGCCGTAACGCAGTGTCGCCGGTGACCTCGATCGACAGCGTCCAGTCCCCGTCAGGAGATCGCAGCAGTGCGTAGCGGGCGGTTCAGGCACGATCGGCACCAGGCCCAGCGCCCGATGCAAGCGTAGCGGGCGCTGCAGCGCGCCGACGATCAAGGTCTTCAGACGCATGGTATTGGACCCTGCTGGAGTAGGTGGGGTCGAGAGCAGGCTCAAGTGCTTGGGCAGGCGCCGTCGTGGGCCGCGCATGCGTCATGCGTCTAGCGCCGTGGCCACCAGGGCAGCCCGATCAGGCCGGCGAAGAACGCCACGCCGATGACCGCACCGGGCAAGGACTGCGCGAAGATGTTCAATGTCAGCAGCTCGTTCATCGTCGACTCCTCAGCAAGGCTCAGCACCAGACCGTCGCTTGCGGCGCGCGGGGGTGAAGCGTGCGCCACAGCCGCCATAGGCTGCGACGCATCAACGCGGTCCAAAGCAGTGCCGCAGTGCCGTGCGCGCTGCGCCGCCGCGGCGGCAGATCGCCGGCATCAGTCGTCAGGGCGAGGCACTGCTGGGAATGGCGGACGCGCCTGCGAAAATGGGGCTGCGTGTTCATGATCCTGGCTCCTTGGCCGGCCGGGTGGCGCAGAACGGTTGCGGCACGGCGGCATGAAGGGCAGTGTGGGGCGCGGCGGTAACCAGGGTTTGTCAGCGCGCTGCCGGTTTGTATCGGCAGACGCAAACTGGCTCGCCGAGGCGCTGCGCCAACCGTGTTCGACGGCATAGCCGCACAGCCGTCACGGCAAACCCTTGCTGAACGTGGTGCTCAGCGAGACTCCGTCGTGCCCGCAGCAATCAGCCGATCGCCCGATCGGCCTGCAGCCGCAGGTCCGGCGGAAAGCTCAGTCGCAGCGCCTGCGCCGTCTTCAGGTTGAGCACCAGCTCGAAGCGCGTCGGTTGCTCCACCGGCAGCGTGGCAGGGTCGGCGCCCTTGATCAGACGGTCGACATGCCGTGCACTCAGCCGCGCACTCTCGCCAAGGTTTTCGCCATAACTCATCAGCCCACCGGCTTCGGTGAACTCGCTCGCGCCAAACAGCGCCGGCAGTCGGTACTGCGCCGCCAGCGCCACGAGCCGAGCGCGGTTGATGACGCTGATCGGGTCGTCGGGCAGCATGAATGCGCCGCGGGCGCCCGCGGCGGACAGTCGCGCAAAGGCCGCCGGCAGGTCCTCGCCGCGCGGGTTCTCTGCGCTGCGCAGCTCGACACGGCGCACCTCCACCTTCAGCGCCACTGCGGCCTGTGCCGCCTCGCGCCAAAGCGGCTCATGCGCCAGGTTGTTGACGTTCACCAGCACGGCGATGGGATCGGCGCGCGGCGCCGCGCGCAGGAACAGGCTCAGCATCTTCGCCACGATATCGTTCGACTGGCTGGACCGGCCGGTGATATTGGTGCCGGGCTGGGCCAGCGACTTGACGAAGGCCGAGCCCACCGGGTCGGCCACCGCGACCATGACGATGGGGATGCGCTGCGTCGCGCTGCGTGCGGCACGCGTCGACGGCGTGCAGGTGGTCACGATGACATCGAAGTCGCGCGCCGCAAACTCTTGCGCGAAGCCCAGCAGCCGGCTGACCTGGCTGTCGGCATAGCGCCGCTCCAGCAGCAGGTTGAGTCCTTCCACGTAACCGAGTTCGTTGAGCCCTTGCGCCAACTGTCGATCGACGTCGTCGCGCTGCTCGGACGAGCCCAGCACGAGCACGCCCACCCGGGCGGGCGTGCCGCCTTGGGCCAGCGCCGGGCGCAGGGCCAGCGCCGCGGCCAGACCTGCAAAGCTTCTGCGGGTGAACCTTCGATTCAACATGGAACCTTCAACGTCTGCTCGAACGCTATCAGGTCCTCCGCAAATCGGCGCGGCTGCTCCCAATGCAGCGCATGGCCCACGCCGGCGTAGACCACCCGTGTGGCCTGCGGCAGCTGCCGGTGCAGCCGCTGCTGATCCGACTCGGGCGAGAAGGCATCGGCGTCACCCCAGGGCAGCAGCACGGGCACCTCGATCCTGTGCAGCTCGGCGCTGAAATCGTCGTCCAGCAGCGCGGCGAAGGCGCCGCGCCAAGTGGCCGCCGGCGTGCGCAGACACTCGTCGACCATGGTCTGCAGCAGCCCCGGGGCCAGCGGGCCGGCCACGGTGTCGCGCTGGAAGGCTTCGGCCAGTTCGCGCGGCACCTGCTCGCCCAGCGTGAGCATCTGGCCCTGGATGAAATCCACCAGCTCGGGCTTGTCGGAGAAGTTGGCAAAGCCGCCTGCAGCGACGACGCCGCGCACTGTGGCAGGGTGGTCGATCGCCAAGCGCAGCGCATTGACCGCACCCATCGAGTGGGCGACCACCAGCACCGGCGGCAGCTCAAGCGTCGCGACCAGCGCGGCGGCATCGGCTGCGAAGTCGCGCGTGCGATAGCTCGCCGCGGTGGACGAGCCGCCATGGCCGCGCTGCGTCATCGAGACCACGTGCCAGTCCGCCGACAGCCAGGGCAGCACCGGCTCGAAGGAGCGCCAGGTGTCGGTGATGCCGTGCAGCAGCAGCAGCGATGGGCCGCCACGGCGGCCCTGCTCGGCGTATTCGATGCTCAGGCCGTTGGGCAGGCGGGCGTGGCGCAAGGTGGTTTGCATGATGGGCTCCCGGTTCAAGTGCGGACGAAGGCCCGTTCGCGACGCAGCGCGCCGGCCAGCGGGGCGTCGCCGGCGCGTCCGGCGGCGGCGATCAGCGTCAGGTCCAGCACGTCGCGCTGCGCATGGCTGCCGCCGAAGCGCGCCGCCTCCCGGCGCACGCGGCGAAGCAGTTCCGCAGCCTCGGCATGGCGGCCCAGTGCGAAATGGTGGATCGCCTGCGTCGCGCCCAGCCCGACGTCCTTCAGGAAGCCGACGTTGTCGTCGCCGGCGACGAGCGCCTGCTGCTGCGCGTCGAGCAGCCGCGCGGCGTCACCCATGCGGTCGGCGCCGACGAAGGCCATCATCGCGTGCAGGTCGTTGAAGGCATAGGTGCTGGCGCCACCGACCGCGGCCCAGCGCGAGGCCAGGGCGTCCCAGCGGTCGCCGACATTCACGCCGCGCAGCTGCAGCCGCCACAGCAGCGCCGAAGCGTCGATCATGTCCAGCACCACCGGCGAGGCGCTGCCCAGCACGCGCTGATCCAGCAGCGCCATCACCTCGTCGATCTGGTCCAGCCCCAGGTGAAACAGCGCCAGGTGCCACCAGTTGTGAACGGCGAAGAAGCTGCCTTCGCTCCAGGCCGGTGTGTCCTGCGTCAGCCAGGCGATGCCGTCGCGGCGCCGGTTCTGCATCTCCAGCACATGCGCCACCGCATGCCAGCCCCAGCCGTCGCGCGGCTCGAGCTCG
>DASQFA010000739.1:0-7809 GCA_035633375.1 Rubrivivax sp. | reverse complement strand
GCGTGTGCTGCGCCTGGATGCCGACCGCTCCTACGGCAACCTGGTGCATCCCTTGGCCGAGGGCGAGCCGGGTCGCTTCCTGTCCTGGCGCTGGCGCGTGGACGTGCCCAACGAGCGCGCCAACCTGCGCATCAGCGGCGGCGACGACAGTGCCGCCGAGGTTTGCGTGATGTTCGACCTGCCCATGCAGGCGCTGCCTTTCCTGGACCGCCAGTTGGTGCAACTGGCCCGCTTGCGCAGCACCGAGATGCTGCCCACGGCCACGGTGTGTTACGTCTGGGATGCGCACTTTGCGATGGGCACCGTGCTCGACAACGCCTACACCAGGCGTGTGCGCTTGATCGTGGTGCGCGGCCAGGGCACGCCGCTGGCAACATGGAGGCAGGAGCGGCGCGACGTGCACGCAGATTTCCTGCGCCTTTTTGGCGACGAGGCGAGCGAGGTACCGGCCATCGTGGGCGTTGGCATTGCGGCTGATGCCGACAACACGCAAGGCCGCAGCCTGGCCTATGTGGCCGACTTGCGGCTCGACCCTTGACAGGGCTTTGCGCGCAAAGCTCGATGCGGGGTGCCGACGCCGGCAGGTGCACCATCTTGGCCTGGTTGCAAGGCCCCGGTGCGAGCGGCGCGGTGCGATGCGTACCGCTGGCCGGCGCCGCTCAATGGCGCCAGCGTTGCCTGCCGGTGCGCCCCGCTGCGCGCGTCAGCCGTAGTCACGGATCCATTCGATACCCTGGGCATGCGCGGCATCGATGGCGGTTTCTTCGCTGCGGTGCTCACCGCGTTGCACCGCAATGATGCGTGGGCGGCGCGGCCAGGACTGCCGCGACACCACCAGGCTGGGCACGAAGCGCCCGCTGTCCACTCCGGTGGCGCTGCACTGCAATTCATAGTCCTGGTGCCGAAAGAGCCGGGTTGCGACCATGGGGCTGTCTCGCCTTTCTCGAAAGATGCGGCGAGTATGCGCTCGGCCGGCTGCTGCGCCACGCCATAGGAGCCGCAAATGCCCTGCTTGTAGTTTGATTTGCGTCATTTGGCGGGAATATGCCGCTGCGCACAATCAAGCGCCGAGCCTTGCAGGCTGGCCTATTAGCATGCACGCCCTTTCTTCGAGCCCTTGCAGCGGGTTGGCTGATGTCCACCACCTGCCGGCATGCTCGCAAGCCACTGCGGTGCAGGCTTTCGGCCATCCGCGACGCGTTTTTCGCGCGCGGCATGCCGCCCAGAGCCTCGGGACGCGGCCGTGCGCGGGACGCGCTGCCGCACCGGCCCCACTTGCCTTACCCGCCTGGGCCCGTGCCCGCGCGCTATGCATCCTGACCCCTTGATCGAGGCCCCACGATGAACACCGACCCCATGCGCTCCATCACCCAGCATACCTATGCTCTCGTCTTGGCCGGTGGGCGCGGCACGCGTCTTCGGCAGCTGACCGATCATCGCGCCAAGCCAGCCGTGCACTTTGCCGGCACCATGCGCATCATCGACTTCGCGCTGGGCAATTGCGTCAACTCCGGGCTGCGACGCATCGGCGTGCTCACGCAGTACAAGGCGCAAAGCCTGATTCGCCACGTCGAGCGTTGCTGGGGCTTCCTCGAGGCCAGCCTGGGTGAATACGTCGACATCGTGCCGGCGCAACAACGGCGCGACGAACGCTGGTACACCGGCACCGCCGATGCCGTTTACCAGAACCTCGACATCCTGCGCGAATCCAGGCCGAAGTACGTGGTCGTGCTGGGCGGCGACCACGTCTACAAGATGGACTACGGCGTGCTGCTTGCGGAGCATGTCGAGCGCGGCGCCGACATCAGCGTCGCCTGCCTCGAGGTGGCCGTCGCGGACGCCAGCGATTTCGGCGTCATGACGGTCGACGCCGCGCAGCGCGTCGTCGCCTTCGACGAGAAGCCCGCACAACCGAAGTCCTTGCCCGGCAAGCCCGGGCGCGCGCTGGCCAGCATGGGCATCTATGCCTTCAACGCCGACTTCCTGGTCGAGCAGCTCGAGCTGGATGCGGCCGACCCGAACTCGAGCCATGACTTCGGCAAGGACATCATTCCGCGCCTGGTGCAGTCGGCACGCGTATTCGCGCATCGCTTCGAGGACAGCTGCGTGAACATGGTCGGCGACCAGCCATACTGGCGCGATGTGGGCACGCTCGACGCGTACTGGGAAGCCAACCTGGACCTGACGCATGTGGTGCCCGAGCTGAACCTGTACGACGAGGCCTGGCCCATGCTCGGGCGACAGCCGCACCGCCCGCCGGCGAAGTTCGTGTTCGACGACAGGGGCCGGCGCGGCATTGCCGTGGATGCGCTGGTCTCCGACGGCTGCATCGTCAGCGGCGCGCTGGTGCGGCGCTCGATCCTGTTCTTCAACTCGCGTGCCGGCGAAGGCAGCGTGATCGAAGACTCGGTGGTATTGCCCGAGGTGAAGATCGGGCGTGATGTGACGCTGCGCCGCGCCGTCGTCGACAAGCTGTGCGTCCTGCCCGATGGCTTGCAGGTCGGTGTCGATCCGGTCAAGGATCGCGCGCGTTTCCACGTTACCGAACGTGGCATCGTGCTCATCACCCCGGAGATGCTCGCCGCCAAGTGAGCCTAACCGGCCGCGAAGGCGGCACGCAGCACTCTTGATATCGCTCAAGCCTGGCGCCACCGGCTTGCCCGAACATGCCACGCGAAGCGTCTCACAACCCGATGAAAGGCCCCCCGCCATGTCAGCCCCCTACGTCTATCTGTTTGGTTCCTCACGCACCGATGGTTCTGCAGCAATGAAGAACCTGCTCGGCGGCAAGGGCGCCAACCTGGCCGAGATGTGCCGCCTGGGCATCACCGTGCCTTCGGGCTTCACGGTAAGCACCGAAGCCTGCACCGTGTTCACCGAACAGGGCAAGGACGCGGCGCTGAAGCTGATCGACGCCGAGGTGCGGCAGGGCGTGGCCTTTCTCGAGAAGGAGATGGGCAAGAAGTTCGGCAACTCGGCGGACCCGCTGTTGCTGTCGGTGCGCTCGGGCGCGCGCGCCTCGATGCCCGGCATGATGGACACGATCCTCAACCTGGGCCTGAACGACGAGGCCGTGGTCGGCCTGGCGGCCAAGGCTGGCAACGAACGTTTTGCATGGGACTCCTACCGCCGTTTCGTGCAGATGTACGGTGACGTGGTCATGGGCCTCAAGCCGGTGTCCAAGGAGGACCATGATCCCTTCGAGGTGATCATCGAGATGATCAAGGAAAAGAAGGGCGTGGCGCTCGACACCGACCTCAACACCGCCGATCTGAAGGAACTGGTGGCGCGCTTCAAGGCGCTCATCCGCGCGCGCATCGGCCGCGACTTTCCGGTCGATCCGTGGGAGCAGTTGTGGGGTTCCGTAGTGGCGGTGTTCGAAAGCTGGAACAACGATCGCGCGCAGGTCTACCGCGAGCTCAACGACATCCCGCAATCCTGGGGCACTGCGGTGAACGTGCAAGCCATGGTCTTCGGCAACCTGGGCGACAACAGCGGCACCGGCGTGGCCTTCTCGCGCGACGCCGGCACCGGCGAGGACCTGTTCAACGGCGAGTTCCTGGTGAATGCGCAGGGCGAGGACGTGGTGGCCGGCATCCGCACGCCGCAGCAGGTCTCGCTGGTGGGCTCGCGCCGCTGGGCCGAACTGGCGTTGGTGAGCGAAGACGAGCGGCGCAGCAAGTACCCTTCGCTCGAAGAACTGATGCCACAGATCTACAAGAAGCTGCTGCATGCCGAGTCCACGCTGGAGCAGCACTTCAAGGACATGCAGGACATGGAGTTCACCATCCAGGAGGGCAAACTCTGGATGCTGCAGACGCGCAACGGCAAGCGCACCGGCGCGGCCATGGTGCGCATCGCCATGGAAATGCTGCAGCAGGGTTTGATCGACGAGAAGACCGCGCTGCAGCGCGTCAGCCCCGACCGGCTGAACGAACTGCTGCACCCGATCTTCGACCCCAAGGCGCTGAAGGCGTCGAAGGTCATCGCGCGCGGCCTGCCGGCCTCGCCGGGCGCGGCCACCGGACAGGTCGTGTTCTTCGCCGACGAAGCCGAGGACTGGGCCAAGCAGGGCAAGACGGTGATCCTGGTGCGCCAGGAGACGTCGCCCGAGGATCTGCGTGGCATGAGCGTGGCCAAGGGCATCCTCACCGCGCGCGGCGGCATGACCTCGCACGCCGCCGTGGTGGCGCGTGGCATGGGCAAGTGCTGCGTCTCCGGAGCCGGTGCGGTGCATGTCGACTACAAGGCGCGCACCATGACGATCGGCGAGAGGATCTATGAAGAGGGCGAATGGATTTCGCTGAACGGCTCCACCGGCGAGGTCTTCGCCGGCAAGATTGCCACCAAGGAGGCCGAGCTGAGCGGCGATTTCGGCGCGCTGATGGCACTGGCCGACCGCTACAAGCGGCTCGAGGTGCGCAGCAACGCCGACACGCCCGAAGAAGCCAAGGTGGCGCGCAACTTCGGCGCCACCGGCATCGGCCTGTGCCGTACCGAGCACATGTTCTTCGAAGGCGATCGCATCAGCGCGGTGCGCGAGATGATCCTCGCCGACGACGAGGCCGGGCGCCGCAAGGCACTGACCAAACTGCTGCCGATGCAGCGTGGCGATTTCGAAGGCCTGTTCCGCGAGATGAACGGCTTGCCGGTGACGATCCGCCTGCTCGATCCGCCGTTGCACGAGTTCGTGCCGCACGACGAAGCTGGGCAACGCCTGCTGGCCAAGGAGATGAAGGTTTCGCCGGCCAAGATCAAGATGCGCGTGGAAGACCTGCACGAGTTCAACCCGATGCTCGGGCATCGCGGTTGCCGTCTGGGCATCACCTACCCGGAGATCACCGAGATGCAGGCGCGCGCCATCTTCGAGGCCGGCCTGAACGTGCAGGCCCAGGGCGTCGTCGTCAAGGCCGAGATCATGGTGCCGCTGGTGGGCACGGTGCGCGAGTTCAATGCGCAGGCCGCGGTCATCCGCAGTGTGGCCGCGCAGGTGTTCGCCGAGCGCGGCCAGACACTCCACTACATGCTGGGCACGATGATCGAGACGCCGCGCGCCGCGATGGTGGCCGACAGCATCGGCCAGCAGGCCGAGTTCTTCTCCTTCGGCACGAACGACCTGACGCAGATGACGATGGGCTTCTCGCGCGACGATGCCGGAAAGTTCCTGCCCGAATACCTGAGAAAGGGCATGTACGAAGCCGACCCGTTCCGCTCGATCGACCAGAAGGGCGTGGGCTTGCTGGTCGCGTTGGCGGTGAAGAAGGGCAAGGAAGTGCGCCCCGACATCGAGGTCGGCGTGTGCGGCGAACACGGCGGCGACCCGGCCTCGGTGGCCTTCTTCCACCGCGCCGGGCTCGACTACGTCAGTTGCTCGCCGTTCCGCGTGCCGATCGCGCGGCTGGCGGCAGCGCAGGCGGCGATCGAGGGCTGAGGGAGCCGTTCGAAGCGGGATCGTCCATCAGGCCTTGACCCCGCGCTCGCCGGCCGCGGCGGACGCTGACCGGCGACGGGCTGGGCGGTCGATTCCCTGACCCTCGCGCCGCCCGCGGCGGGCCACGGCCTGCGCAGCGCCGTGGCCCGGCATGGACAATCGGGGCAACTCCCCCGCTGGCCATGTCAAGCAAGCCCCACCGCGTGCTGTCGATCATCCCGCCGATGACGCAGCTGAACACGCCGTACCCTTCCACCGCCTACCTGACCGGCTTCCTGCGCGCGCGCGGTGTGCATGCGGTACAGGAAGACCTGGCGCTGGCGCTGGTGCTGAAGCTGCTGTCGGCCGAAGGCCTGCTGGCGCTGCGCGGGACCATCGCCGCGCAGCCGGCCGCGCCGCGCAGCGCCAGCGTCGAGACCTTCATCGCGCACTTCGAGGCCTACCAGCGCTGCACCCCGCCGACGCTGGCCTTCCTGCAGGGGCACGACCCCACGCTGATGCACCGCATCGCCAGCCGTGGCTTCCTGCCCGAAGGGCCGCGCTTCGACGCGCTCGAGGTGTATGTCGATGCCGACGGCGGCGACCCGATGGCCTGGGCCTTCGGTGCGCTGGGCACGCACGACCGCGCGCGCCACCTGGCCACGCTGTTCCTGAACGACATCGCCGACGTGCTGCGCGACGGCGTCGACGCGCGCTTCGAGTTCGTGCGCTACGCCGAGCAGCTGGCGGCCAGCCAGGCCAGTTTCGAGCCAATGGCCCAGGCGCTGGCGGCGCCGCCGAACCTGTTGGACCGCACGCTGCACAGGTTGACGCGGGATGCGCTGGCGCGCCATGCGCCCACGCTGGTGCTGGTGTCGGTGCCCTTCCCGGGCGCGGTGTATGCCGCCTTTCGCATCGCGCAGACGCTCAAGGCGCAGCAGCCGAGCCTCGTCACCGTGCTCGGCGGCGGCTTCGTCAACACCGAGCTGCGCGAGCTGAGCGATGCGCGTGTCTTCGACCACTTCGACTTCGTCACGCTCGACGCCGGCGAGCGGCCGTTGCTGGCGCTGCTGGAGCATCTGGCCGGCCGGCGTTCGGCCAGCCGGCTGGTGCGCACCTTCATGCGCGCGCCCGGCACGGCGCAGGTGCGCTACGTCAACCTGGCCGAGCCCGAGGTGCCCTTCGACGAGGTCGGCACGCCCACCTGGGACGGCCTGCCGCTGCAGAGTTACCTGTCGCTGCTGGACATGCTGAACCCGATGCACCGCCTGTGGTCCGACGGACGCTGGAACAAGCTCACGGTGGCGCAGGGTTGCTACTGGAAGAAGTGCAGCTTCTGCGACGTGAGCCTGGACTACATTTCGCGCTACGACGCCGCGACCGCATCCGCGCTCGTCGACCGCATCGAAGCGATCGTGAAGGAAACGGGACAAACCGGCTTTCATCTCGTCGACGAGGCCGCACCCCCCAAGTCGCTGAAAGCGCTCGCCGCGGAATTGCAGCGCCGCCAGCTCGCCATCAGCTGGTGGGGCAACATCCGCTTCGAAAAGTCGTTCACCCCGGCGCTGTGCCAGCAGCTCGCCGACAGTGGCTGCATCGCGATTTCGGGCGGGCTCGAGGTCGCATCCGACCGCCTGCTGACGCTGATGAAGAAGGGCGTGTCGGTGGAACAGGTGGCGCGCGTTACCAAGGCATTCTCCGACGCCGGGATCCTGGTGCACGCCTATCTGATGTATGGCTTCCCGACGCAGACCGTGCAGGACACGGTAGACGCGCTCGAATACGTGCGCCAGCTGTTCGAGGCCGGCTGCATCCAGTCCGGCTTCTTCCACCGCTTTGCCTGCACCGTGCACTCGCCCGTGGGCAAGGACCCCGCGGCGTATGGCGTGACGCTGCGACCGCTGCCCCCGGTGTCGTTCGCGAAGAACGACGTAGGTTTCATCGACCCGAGCGGCGTCGACCACGACATGCTGGGTGTCGCGTTGAAGAAGGCGATCTACAACTACATGCACGGCATCGGCATCGAGCAGGACGTGCGCAGCTGGTTCGGCACCCGGGTGCCTCGCACCACTGTGCCTCGGCACCGTATCGCCCAGGCCCTGGCCGGCGTGGCGTCGTCCGGTCGGTCGTGATCGCCGAGCCGGTAGTGCGGGTCATGCGGTCGGCACTTCCATCCCGGCGCACTGCTCGCCGCGTCAGCCCCAAGCGCCCGCCCATTGCACCTACCCGTTGCGCCTGACCTTGACCATCCGCATTGGGCGAGTGGCACGGTTGGGCCAGGACGACCGCATTGCCCTGACGGCTTCGAGGGGCGGGGCCCGACGGCTGTTGACCGACGGTTTCGATTGTTCGGGTGTGCGTGATGTCCAAACGATTGCGGTCGCGCGGAGTCACATGTA
>DASQFA010000738.1:0-11463 GCA_035633375.1 Rubrivivax sp. | reverse complement strand
GGGGGCGCGCGCAGCGCGTAGGGGGTGGTCCATCACTACCGCATCGCGGTCCGGTCGGTCACGATCTTCGGTGTGATGAACACCAGCAGTTCGGTCTTCTTGGTGCTGAGCAGGCGGTTCTTGAACAACCAGCCCAGGTAGGGGATGTCGCCCAGCAGCGGCACCTTGTTGATCTCTTCCAGGTTGGTCTGCGTGAAGATGCCGCCGATGACCACCGTGCCGCCATTTTCCACCAGCACCTGCGTGCGCACGTGCTTGGTATCGATGGCAAAGCCCTGCAGCGTGGGCCGCCCGACGCTGTCCTTGTTGACGTCCAGGTCGAGCAGCACGAAGCCTTCGGGCGTGATCTGCGGCGTGACCTCGAGCTTCAGGATGGCTTTTCGGAACTGCACCGAGGTGGCGCCGCTGGAGGTGGCCGCCTGATAGGGCAGTTCCTCGCCCTGCTCGATCAGCGCCTTCACCTGGTCGGCGGTGATGACGCGCGGGCTGGAGACGATCTTGCCGTTGCCGTCGTTTTCCAGGGCCGACAACTCGAGGTTCAGGAACTTGTCTGCCGAGGCGCTGAACAACGACAGCGCAAAGGTCGCGGCCGCGGCGCCGAGCGCACCGGTGTTCGCCGGCAGGTTGACGAACTGCGTATTGTCGAAACTCACTGGCGGGCTCTGCCCCGTCTGTGCACCGATGGCCGCATAGTTGCCACCCACCTGGGCGCCGGGCCCGGAGGTTGGCGCCCCGCTCAGGTTGGCAAAACCCAACTTGACGCCCAGGCTCTGGCCCCAGTTGTCAGTGGCCTCGACGATGCGCGCCTCGATCAGCACCTGGCGTACCGGGATGTCGATCTTGGCGAGCATCGCCTGCACTTCTTCCAGCTTGGACGGAATGTCGGTCACGAACAGCTGGTTGGTGCGCTGCTCGAAGATGACGCTGCCGCGCGGCGACAGGATGCGCCCGGCGTTCTGACCGGTGGAATCGGCGATCGTCTGCGCCACCAGCGCCGAGCCGACCAGGCTCTTGGCGATGGTCTCGGCCTTGGTGTAGTTCAGCTGGAAGGCCTGGGTGCGCACCGGCTCGAGCTCGGCGAGCTTCTTGCGCGATTCCAGCTCCACCTGTTCGCGATTGGCGAGTTCTTCCTTCGGCGCAATCCACAGCACGTTGCCGTTCTTGCGCACGCCCAGGCCCTTGCTCTGCAGGATGATGTCCAGCGCCTGGTCCCAGGGCACGTCCTTCAGGCGCAGCGTGACGGTGCCGGTGACGGTGTCGCTGGTGACGACGTTGAAGTTGGTGAAGTCGGCAATCACCTGCAACAGCGCACGCACTTCGATGTTCTGGAAGTTCAGCGACAGCTTTTCTCCGGAGAAGCCCGGGCCCTGCACCAGCTTGTTCGGGTCGACCTTCATCGGCCGCACTTCGAGCACGAACTGGTTGTCGGTCTGGTAGGCGCTGTGCTCCCACGAGCCCCTGGGTTCGACCACCATGCGCACGCGGTCGCCGCTCTGGAAGGTGGAGATGCTCTGCACCGGCGTGCCGAAATCGGCCACGTCGAGACGGCGGCGCAGCTTCTCGGGCAACGTGGAGCGCAGGAACTCGACCACCAGGCTCTGGCCCTGCTGGCGGATGTCCACGCCGACCTGCGTGCTGGGCAGATCGACGATGATGCGGCCGGCCGAGTCGGTGCCACGGCGGAAGTCGATGTCGCGCAGCGCCAGCGGCTGATCGTTCTGCGCCGGCGCAAACTGTGTCGGCGAGCCGCTGGTTGCGGCCACCGGGCCGCTGGCGTCGAGCAGCACGAGCAGGGTCTTGCCCTGCATCTGCACGCGGTAGCTCGCGGCCTGCCGCAGGTTCAGCACCAGGCGCGTGCGGTCGCCGGATTGGGCCACGTTGGCCGAGCGCAGGTTGCCCTGGTTCAGTTCCACGGAATTGCGGCCCATGCCGTTGCCCACGCCCGGCAGATCGAGTGCCACGCGCGGTGGCGCCTGCACCGAAAAACCTCCGGGCACCGCCGCCAGCGGCTCACTCAGCTCGATGCGCACGACATCGGTGCCGGCTTGCTGGCTGGTGGTGATCGACTGGATCACGTTCTGCGCCAACGCGGCGACCGGTGCGCCGAGTGCAAGCGCCAACGCGGCAAATGTGGCGCGCCACTTGTGCATGATGCGATTCTCCAGGGTGCTTTTCATCGTGCCTTCTCCTGCAACTGCAGGGTGCTGGGACGCTCGATCCATTCGCCCGCCGCGTCCTGCACGATCTCGCGCAGCACGATCTGGGTCTCGGTGATCTTGGTGATGCGGCCATAGTTCTGGCCGATGTAGTCGCCCTGCTTGACTTGGTAGAGCAGGTTGTCCACGCGCAGCAGCGCGAAGGGCTGGCCTTGTTTGGCGACGCTGCCGACCATGCTCATGCCGTCCAGCGGGTAGGCCTCGAGCGGTTCCTTGCGGCGGTTGAGCTCGGCACCGAGCATCGAGTTCGGCTGGCGCGCTTCCATCTTCAGCGCCACCGTGAGCTTCTGGCCGCTGAAGGGCTCGACCGCCTGCAGCGAGGTGTAGGGCTGGGCCTCGAACTTCTTCGGTGGCGACAGCGGCGACACGCTCGGCTTGACTTCGCGCTTCTGACGTTCCATCCATTCCTGCAGTTCCTCGTTCTCGGCGCCGCAGCCTGCCAGCAGCAGCAACAGCAGCGACCCCGACAGTGCGCGCATCAGCGTCCCCGTGCCCCGATGGCCGCCGCTTCGCGGCGCCCACGCCCCCTTGGGGGAGCAATCGGATTTCGGGCAGCCCTGCGCTTGCTTGGGATGGCGCGTCATTTTTTCGCTCCAGCGGCCTTGGCCGCCTTGTCCGCCGCGGCCTTCTTCTGTTCGGCCACTTCTGTCGCGTCCAGGTAGCGGTAGGTTCGTGCCGTGGCTTCCATCGACAGGTTGCCGCTGGCGTCCTTCGTCGACACGGGTGCGATCGACAGGTTGTGCAAGGTGACGATGCGCGACAGGCTGGCCACGTCGGCCGCGAAGGCACCCATGTCGTTGTAGCGGCCACTGACCTTGATGGCGATCGGCAGTTCGGCGTAGTAGTCCTTGACTTCGACCTGGCCCGGGCGGAACAGCTCGAACTGCAGCCCGCGCCCCAGGCCCGCCTGGTTGATATCGGACAGCAGCGCGTCCATCTCGGCCTTGCCCGGCAACTGCTTCTCCAATTGCGTCACGTATTCCTGGACCTGCAGCTTCTGCTTGCGCAACTCGCCCAGGTTGACGGCCTGGCCGAGCTTGTTCACATAGTCCTTCTTCAGCGTCGGCTCACGATCGCGCTCGGCCTGCAACTCGTCGGTGGCGCCAGACAGCAGGCCGAACCAACAGGCCACGACCACCGCCACCACCATGGCCAGCCAGCTGAACAGCTTGGGCAGCGCAGGCCATTGGCCGGGTTCCTTCGGGTTCAGGCCGCGGAACTGTGAAGCCGCCTGTGCGACCAGGCTGCTGACGTCGAATGAGGGTTTGGAGGCCTTGGCGTTCATAGCGGTCTCACGATGTCTTCTTCGCCACGGCGCTGGCTGCGCCGTCCGGTGCCGACGCGGCGGTCGGTGACTGCGGGCGCTTCAGCGTCAGACGCAGGGAAAACTCGTTCAGACGGCGCGGGTCGCGCGACGTGGCACCGGCCGCGCCCGGCGTCGAGGCGACGGTCTTGATTTCAATCAGTTCCGGCTTCTCCAGCCAGGGCGAGCTGTACAGCGTGTTGCGCAGGAACTCCGACACGCGCTCGTTGGTCTGTGCCATGCCGGTGACCAGCACCACCTGGCCGTTCTGCTTGACGCTGGTCAGGTACACGCCCTCGGGCGTCTGCTTCACCAGTTCATCCAGCAGATACACGGGCATGTTGCGGTCGGTCTGCAGGCCTTCGACGGCCAACTGCCGCGCCTTCAGCGCCTCGATCTCGGCGCGCAGCATGGCGATGTCCTTGATCTGCAGCTCCAGGCGGGTGATCTCGGCCTTGAGGAAGTCGTTGCGCGACTGCTGGGTGGCGGTCATCTGCAGCAGCACCATGTACCACGTGCCCGCCACGGCAAGCCCGATCACTGCGCAGGCCGCTAGCGCCGCGAAGAAGGCGCGCCTGCGCTGCCGGCGCTTTTCTTCGCGGTGCGGAAGTAGGTTGATCAGTATCACTGAACGAATCTCCGCATGGCCAGGCCGCAGGCCGTGAGATAGGAGGGCGCTACGCGCCTGAGGCTGGATTCGCGCACCGCCGAGCCCAGTTTCATGTGGTCGAAGGGGTTCACGACCTGCGACGCAAAGCCGGTCAGCTCGGTGACGCGGGCCTTCAGGCCCGGCAGCGTGGCTGTGCCACCGGCGAGCATGACGTAGTGCACCTTGTGGTGCGGCGTGCTGGTGAAGAAGTACTGCAGTGCTCGGCCGATTTCCTGCGACAGGCTGTCGACGAAGGGCACCAGGATCACCGTCTCATAATCTTCGGGCAGATCGCTCGCCAGCTTCTTGGCCTCGGCTTCTTCGAAAGAGAACCCGTACTGGCGCGAGATGAGCTGCGTGAGTTGCGAGCCCCCGAAGGCCTGGTCACGGTCGTACAGCATCTCCTCGTCGCGCAGCACCTTCAGGCTGGTGGTGTCGGCGCCGATCTCGAACAGCGCCACGAGTGCGTCCTTGCCTTCATTCGGCAAAGCGGCGACCACCCGACTCATCGCCAGCCTCGAGGCATGCGATTCGATGTCCAGCACCACCGGCTTCAGGCCGGCCGCTTCGGCCAGGCCTTGGCGGTCCTGCACACGATCCTTGCGCGAAGCCGCAATCAGCACCTCGACATCGCCGGCGGATGTGGCACTGGGCCCGATGACACAGAAATCGAGGCTCACTTCATCAAGCGAGAACGGGATGTACTGGTTGGCCTCGGACTCGACCTGCAGTTCCATCTCCTCGTCGCGCAGGCCCGCGGGCAACATGATCTTCTTGGTGATGACCGCAGATTGCGGCATGGCCATGACCACCTGCTTGGTGCGCGTGCCGCTCTTTTGCACCACGCGCTTCACGGCGGCGGCCACCTCGTCGAACTTCTCGATCTGGCCGTCGGTGATCCAGCCTTTCTCGAAGGGCTCGACGGCATAGCGCTCGAGCACCAGCTCACCGCTCGCGGCCTGGCCCAGCTCGACCAGCTTGGCGCTGGACGAGCTGATGTCCAAGCCGAACATGGCCGGGTGTTTTTGCCCAAAAAGCTGGTCCAGAAAGCTCACGTTAACTGACTCCCAACGCGCCCATCTAGGGCTGCATCGATGTTAAGAAGTTACTTGAATGCTAGCAGCAAAGTCCTTGTACACCAACGCAAAACTGTGCACGAAGTCTGCCCGTGGTTGTGATTCACCGACGCCCGGAACAGCGCCTGAAACAACTCGCAATTGAAGTTTCCGAAGGTCGCAGTGCGGGCCTCGAAAGGCGCCGCGTGCGCGGCGCTGCAGTGCCGGTGCTTTCTATAATCGAGCCCGTTCCCCGGGAAACGCATGAGCGCCACTGGCTCCGCCCCACCCACACCGCCATCCACCCCCCACACCGCAAACCGAGCGCCGCGAAGCGCCTGGGGTCGTGTGGTGGGTCGCATCATCATGTGGGCCTTTGGCCTGGCCGCGGCCAGTGTATTGAGCGTCTTGATACTCGTGGGCATCGCGGTGGCCGTGGCCTATCCGAACGTGCCCGAGATCAGCGGCCTGGCGGACTATCGTCCCAAACTGCCGATGCGAATCTACGCTGCTGACGGCGTCTTGCTCGCCGAATTTGGTGAAGAAAGGCGCAACTTCACACCCATTGCGCAGATTCCGAAGGTCTTGAAGGACGCTGTGCTGGCCGCCGAGGATGCACGCTTCTACGAGCATGGCGGTGTGGACTACCGCGGCGTGTTGCGTGCCGCACTGGCCAACCTGCGCGATGCGCGCAGCCAGGGCGCATCGACCATCACCATGCAGGTGGCGAAGAACTTCTATCTGCCCACCGAGAAGACCTACACGCGCAAGATCTACGAACTGCTGCTGACGCTGAAGATCGAGAAGCTGCTCAGCAAGGAACAGATCCTCGAGCTGTACATGAACCAGATCTTCCTGGGGCAGCGCGCCTACGGCTTTGCCGCCGCCAGCGAGGTCTACTTCGGCAAGCCGCTTAAGGACATCAGCGTCGCCGAAGCCGCCATGCTGGCAGCGCTGCCGGTGGCACCGTCGGCCTACAACCCGATCGCCAATCCCAAGCGGGCCACCGTGCGCCAGCAGTTCATCCTGGGGCGCATGCTCGAAGAGGGCTTCATCAACGCCGCGCAATACCAGCAGGCGCGCCAGGAGACCTTGCGCTACAAGGTGCAGAGCGATTTGCCAGTGCATGCCGAGTACGCCGTCGAGACGGCCCGGCAGCTGGTGTTTGCACAGTACGGCGCCGAGTCCTACTCGCGCGGTTTGGACGTGACCCTGACGATCCGTTCGGCCGACCAGGAGGTGGCCTATCGCGCGTTGCGCCGCGGGCTGTTGAACTTCGAGCAGCGCCAGTTTTACCGCGGGCCCGAGGCCTATGTCGATCTGCCGTCGGCCGCCGAGCAGGTCGACACGCGCATCGCCGAGGCCCTGACCGAGTATCCCGACAACGACGAACTGCGCGCCGCCGTGGTGCTGGAGGCCTCACCCCGCAAGGTGGTGGCGGTGCTGCAATCCGGCGAGACCATCAGTGTCACCGGCGATGGGCTGAAACCGGTGGCCTCGGGGCTGTCTGACAAGGCCGGGCCCAAGGTGCAGATCCGCCGTGGCGCCGTGGTGCGCGCCGTGCGCGGCGCCAAGGGTGACTGGTTCCTGACCCAGGTGCCGGAGGTCGAGGGCGCCTTTGTCGCGATCGACCCGGGCAGCGGCGCCATCCGCGCGCTGGTGGGCGGCTTCGACTACGGCAAGTCCAAGTTCAATCATGTCACGCAGGCATGGCGCCAGCCGGGCTCGAGCTTCAAACCCTTCATCTATTCGGCGGCACTGGAAAAGGGCTTCACACCGACGACGATCGTGAACGACGCGCCGCTGTTCTTCGATGCCGGCGCCACGGGCAGCCAGCCTTGGGAGCCGAAGAACTACGACGGCAAGTTCGAAGGCCCGCTGCCCTTGCGCAGCGCGCTGGCACGCTCCAAGAACATGGTCTCGATCCGTGTGCTGCAATCCATCGGCCCGGCCTTCGCCCAGGAGTGGATCACGCGCTTCGGCTTTGACGCCGACAAGCATCCGGCCTACCTGACGATGGCGCTGGGCGCCGGTGCGGTGACGCCCTTGCAGATGGCGTCGGCCTACAGCGTGTTCGCCAACGGTGGCCTGATGAGCGCGCCGACGATCATCGCCACGATCACCGACAGCAAGGGCCGCGTGTTGTCGAATCACGTGCCGCCTGTGCTGGACGAATCGATGCGCGTCATCGACGCGCGCAATGCCTTCGTCATGAACAGCCTGCTGCAGGAGGTCACGCGCTCGGGCACCGCTGCATCGGCCAAGCGCGCGCTGGGCCGTGGCGACATCTATGGCAAGACCGGCACCACCAACGATTCGATGGATGCCTGGTTTGCCGGCTTCAACCCGAGCATCGTCGCGGTGGTCTGGATCGGCTACGACACGCCGCGCAAGCTCGGCGACCGTGAAACCGGCGGTGGCCTGGCGCTACCGGTGTGGATCGAGTACATGGCCCATGCGCTGAAGGGCGTGCCGGTGCGCGAACTCAAGCCGCCCGAGGGCGTGATCCAGGCCGGCGGCGACTGGAGCTTCGAGGAGTTCAGCCACGGCGCGGGCGTGCGCAGCCTGGGGATGGAGGACGTGCTGCCACAGCCCCCCACCACCGAAGAACGCAACAGCATCCTCGACCTGTTTCGCCGCTGAATGGGCCCACTCCCGCAGCGCCTTCGGCGCTCTCCCCTCCAGGGGGGCGAGACCGCACCGAACGAGCGCCTGCGCGATCGTGAGTGGTTGTCGAGCGCACTGCGCCGTTGCATGGCGCAGTGCGACGCCAGCGGCCCGGCAAAGCCGGTTCCGCGGTGTGCGTCCGATAGCGCCTGGCCCGGCGCTTCAGTCCGGCGTAAAACTCAGGCTCGCGCCGGCCTGTTCGCTGGCAAGGCGCGACAGCGCATCGAAGAACTCACTGGCGTCGCGCGTGTCGAGCCAACGCCCTTGCACGTGGCGGAAGTGGTAGCCGCCGGCGCGCGCGGCCAGCCAGATCTCCTGCAGCGGCGGCTGGGTGTTGACGACGATGCGGCTGTCGTCGGGAAACACCAGTTCGAGCAGGCCGCCGGTGCGTTGCGTGTCGATGTCGACCACGTCGTCCTGCAGCCAGCGGTCTGCAGCCGCTTCGATGGACGCCAGCACCAGGCCGGTGGTGCGCTGGTACTCGGCATCGCTCAGGGGTGTGGCGGCGGGGCAAGGGCTCATGGTCGATAGAATCCTGTGCATGCGTCGCTGTGAAAAATCGAGTGTATCCGTGCCGCGGCGGCGCCTGTGGAGGCGTGCAAATTCGACCCTGCTGCTGCTGTTGGGCCTGGCCGCCCCGCTCATGGGCTGCGGCCAGAAAGGCCCGCTCACGCTGCCCGGCGCCGCCAAGGCCAGCGCGGCGCAATCTGCGTCGGCTCCGGCCCGCCAATGAGCCTGCCTGGTTCCCCCTTCCTGGCGCGCCAGGGTGGCGAACTGCGGCTCGACGGCTGCTCGCTCGACGCGCTGGGGCGCGAGTTCGGCACCCCCTTGTATGTGTATTCGCAGCGCGCCATGCTCGACGCGCTGGGCGCCTACCGCCATGCACTGGGCGATCGGCCGCACCTGCTGTGCTATGCGATGAAGGCCAATCCCAGCCTGGCCGTGCTGCAGACCTTTGCCCAGGCGGGCTGCGGCTTCGACATCGTCTCGGCGGGCGAACTCGAACGGGTGCTGGCCGCCGGTGGGCAGGCCTCGCGCGTGGTGTTTTCGGGTGTCGGCAAGACACGCGCGGAGATGCGCCGCGCCCTGCAAGCCGGCGTGCGCTGCTTCAACGTGGAGAGCCAGCCCGAGCTCGAACTGCTGTCGCAGGAGGCCGTGGCCGCAGGCCGCACGGCGCAGGTCAGCCTGCGCGTCAACCCCGACGTGGATGCGGGCACGCACCCCTATATTTCCACCGGGCTGAAGGACAACAAGTTCGGCATCGCGCACGACCAGGCGCTGCACAGCTACCGCCGTGCGGCCGAGCTGCCGGGCTTGAAGGTGGTGGGCATCGACTGCCACATCGGCTCGCAGATCACCCAGGTCGACCCCTATCTCGACGCGCTCGACCGCTTGCTCGACCTGATCGAGGCCGTCGAGTGCGAAGGCATCGCCATCGCGCACCTCGATGTCGGTGGTGGCCTGGGCATCCAATACGCCGCTGAAGCCCCGCCACGCGCCGACGAACTGGTGCGCCGGCTGCTGCAGCGCATCGACGCACGCGGTCACGGTCATCGCGAGCTGCTGTTCGAACCGGGCCGCTCTCTGGTGGGCAATGCGGGCGTGCTGCTCACCGAAGTGCTGTATCTCAAGCCGGGCCGGGAAGGTCTGGGTTCGGGCAAGAACTTCTGCATCGTCGATGCCGCCATGAACGACCTGGTGCGCCCGGCCATGTACCAGGCCTGGATGGCCATCGAAGCCTGCCGGCAGCGCGACGGCGCGACGACGCTGTGGGATGTCGTCGGCCCGGTGTGCGAATCGGGCGACTGGCTGGGCCGCGAACGCGAGCTCGCGGTACAGCCGGGCGACATGTTGGCGGTGCTTTCGGCCGGGGCCTATGCCATGTCGATGGCCAGCAACTACAACAGCCGCCCGCGTGCGGCCGAGGTCATGCTGGTCGATGGCCGGCCAGTGTTGATCCGTGAACGCGAGCGCATCGAAGACCTGATGGCGCACGAGCGGCGGCTGCCCTGAGCCAGCGCTGGCGTTGCCCGCGTTCTCCGGCCCACGACTGCAGCCCGCACCCCAGCGCCGCTGCCGCAGGGCGCTGGCGTCGCCCGCGTTCTCCGGCCCACGCTCGCGGGGGATCGGCCTGGCACACCGCCGACCGTGGCCTGAACCTCTGCGTGCACCACGCGCGTCCAGCGTGCCGCGAATGGGGCCTGCGCCCGCGGGCGCCACCACCGCCCTGCGACGGACTCGGGGTGTACCTGCCCGAACGCCTCGGCACTGACAGGGCAGGCGGTTCGGGCATGCGGGCGCAGGCCCCATTCGCGGCCCGCTGATCGCTGTTGTGCTCGGTAGGTGTTCATGAGGCCACGACGACGAACAGCAGTAGTGCCCCCGCGAGCGTGGGCCGGAGAACGCATGCCCGGGCCGCCTGCCACGCTGAAAGCAGCGTGCCCAAAAGCGCAAGTGACATTGACACTCACAGCAAACCCGCCCAGCCCGACGCGCAGCGCAAATCGTCACCCCAGGATCAGCGATCGATCTCGCCCGGCCTGGCTTCAGATCCGGCCTTCTTGCACCGCGTGGCATGCCACGCGCACTCCGTAGGCCTCCAGCATCATCGGCCGCTCGGCCGCACATCGCGCGTTGGCGTGCGGGCAACGCGGGTGGAAGGCGCAGCCTGAGGGCGGGTTGAGCGGATTCGGCACCTCGCCCTGCACCGGCGTGCGTGAACTGCCGCTCATGTGGATGTCGGGGATGGCGTCCAGCAGCAGGCGCGTGTAGGGGTGACGCGGCCGCGAGAACAGCTCCACCTTGTCGGCCAGCTCCACCAATCGGCCCAGGTACATCACACCCACCTGGTCGCTGACATGGCGCACCACCGCCAGGTTGTGGCTGATGAACAGATAGGTCAGGCCCTGCTGGCGCTGCAGGTCCTTCATGATGTTCAGCACCTGCGCCTGCACCGACACGTCCAGCGCCGAGGTGGGCTCGTCGCAGACCAGGAACTCCGGCTGCGTGGCCAGCGCGCGCGCGATCGAGATGCGCTGGCGCTGCCCGCCGGAGAACTGGTGCGGAAACTTCACCATGTCGGCCACCGCCAGGCCCACCGACAGCAGCAGCTCGCCGACCTTGCCGCGCAGTGCATCATCGTCGCTGAACAGGCCGTGCTCGCGCAGCGGCTCGCCGATGATGTCCAGCACCTTCCAGCGCGGGTTCAAGCTGGCGTACGGGTCCTGGAAGATCATCTGCATGCGCCGGCGAAGTCCGCGCAGGTTGGCGGCCGAGGACTTGAGCACGCCCGTGTCCTGCCCGTCGAAGAAAACGGTGCCGCGCGTCGGCTCGTACAGGCCGACGAGCAGCCGCGCCACCGTGCTCTTGCCGCAGCCCGATTCGCCCACCAGCGCCAGCGTCCGGCCCTTCTGGATGGCGAAGCTGACGCCGTCCACCGCGTGCACGAACTGCCGCTGCTTGCGCTCGATGACGCGGTTCAGCCAGGGCGCGGAGACATCGAAGGTCTTGGCCAGGTCGTCGACCTGGACCAGCGGGCGCGCGCCCGCGGTCGAGCTGCGGCGGCTGTCGCTG
>DASQFA010000737.1:0-2207 GCA_035633375.1 Rubrivivax sp. | reverse complement strand
TCACCCTGCAGCTGATCGAGCAGGCGCTTGCGGGCTCGAAGCTCGTGCCAGGCGCATGGACGACGGCGCATTACGCGGTTTCGCTGCCCAAGGGCCGATCGCCCGCGGCACGCGGCAGGCTCGCGCAAATCGTCAACGAGGCGCAGCGAAGTGGGGTCGTGCAAGCGGCCATCGAGCGAGCCGGTTTCAAGGGTGTTCATGTGGCACCACCGTCGTCCCGGTTTGTTGCAACCAGCCTGCGCTGGGCTTGAGGGCTATGTGAACCGTCGTCGACGTGAAGCTGGGTCCACACCACTGGACCTTGGGGCGCCACAGGTCGCAGGCGCAGGGGCGCAGACGATGATTCCGAACCCGCTGGCAGCCCATCGCCGCAGCTCTGGTTCAGCGCAACGGGTGCCGCCAGCGCAGGCCCTTGAAACGGCTGAAGTCGCGATCGGTGGTGACCCATTCACAGCCGGCCTCGATGGCCATGGCGGCCAGGTAGGCATCGGGCACGAGATTGCCTTTGGCACCGGCCTCGACACACAGCTCGCGAAAGATCGCCCAATGCCTGCGCCCCGGCGCAACCGGTACGCAGTTCGGCCGGCCACGCAGTTGCTCGGTGAATTCCAGGGCGTCTGCCAGCGGGCTCGGCCGGGCAAAGACCTTGGGGTGCGTGACCACGCGCACGAAGCTGCTCAACACCAGCGCGGACAGGCCATAGGACTCGTTGCCGTTGACCACCGCCTCGACCCACTCGCGGCAGCCGGCGTGGTGCGGCGCGTCCTGCCGGTGCGCGTAGACCAGCACATTCACATCCGGCAGCACCATGTCAAGCGCCCATCACATCGAGCAGCGACGCGTTGTCGTCCAGGTCCACACCGGCACACACGCCGCCGCCGCGAAACGTCTTCAGCCGCAAGCGCCTGGTTTTGGTCGGCACGCTGCGCCGCGCCAGCGATTCGCGCAAGGCCTGTTCCAGCACGGCAGTCAGCGTCGTGCCGGACTCGGCGGCATGTTTCTTGGCTGCCAGGAGAAGGTGCTGGTCGAGCCGAACGGTGGTACGCATGCATCGAAGCATGCGAATGGCGCATCAGTATGTCAAGCTTGAATGACGTCTTAAGGGAGGCAGATTGACGTCTCGGCGTGCGTGCCAGTTGCCGGCATGCCGGGCACTTGGCAAGTAGGCACGTGGCGCGCGACGCGGCGGCTGCCTTATGACTTTGTCAGATGGCCGCACAGCACCATGCTGTGGAGATGATTGAGTGACCGAACGGCGCCTCTTCATTCGTGCCGCAGCCTCGAGCCGCTCCTGGGGGCGGCCTGCAGTCGTGCGCAGACCGCGGGCCGGGTTAATGTGTTGGGCTGACTGCGCGCGCGCCGAGCGCTGCGGCGCCGTGCTGGTGGTCGCAGCGTCGTTCTCCTTGTGCGACCGCCCGCCGATCATCGAACTTGCCGCGAAGCACCGAATGCCGTCGATCTGGGAATGGCCCGAGCACGTGGATGACGGCGGGCTGATGTCCCATGGCGCCAGCTTGAACGGGCTGATCCAGCGCCAGGCCGAACTGATGAGCCGGCTCTTCAAGGGCGCGAAGCCGGCCGACCTGCCGGTGGAGCAGCCGAGCAGCGTTGAACTGGTGATCAACCTGAAGACCGCCAAGGCCTTGGGGCTGACAATCCCGCTTGCGCTGCTGCTGCGTGCGGACAGGGTGATCGAGTGATGCAACGACGTGGATTCGTCTTGAGCGCTGCCGCTGGTGGCGTACTGTGCGGCTTGCCGCCGGTCGGCGCGCAGCCCGCTGGCAAGGTGTTCAAGCTGGGCTGGCTGCGGCCGAATGCCGCTGGGCCGGCCGAGTTCCAGGCGCTGGGCATCCCGGCGGCGCTGAAGCGGCTGGGCTGGGTGGAAGGGCAGAACCTCGCCATCGAGCGGCGCTGGGCCGACGGCCAGGTGGCGCGGCTGCCCGAGCTGGCGCGCGATCTCGTGCAGCAACGTTGCGACGCGCTGCTCACGGTGGGCCTGTCGGCCACGCGCGCCGCGCGCGAGGCCTCGCCGATGGTGCCGATCGTCTTCTTCGGCAACTTCGATCCGGTGGCCACCGGCCTGGTGGTCAGCCTGGCGCGGCCCGGCAACAACCTGACCGGTGTGCTAATCGCAGCCGACGGCACTCTGGCGGCGAAGAAGATGGAGCTGCTGAAGGAAGCCGTGCCGCGCGCCACGCGTATCGTCT
>DASQFA010000736.1:0-4720 GCA_035633375.1 Rubrivivax sp. | reverse complement strand
GGCGCCCGAAAGCACGAAGTGATGGTCGTCCTGGCCCGGCCCCTGACCGATGACGACATCGCCAACCTCGCCGCGTGGTTTGCCTCGATCCGGATCGAAGCGCAAGCGACGCGCTGACCGGAACCCACCACGCCAACGGGCGCAGGCGCGTAGGTCGAAGTTCCGGCTGCGTGCCGCGTGTGCGACAAGGGTTTGTCTGGGCGTGTGGGATGCCTTGTCGGCTTTCCAATGCGATAGCTCAGCAGCGTGACTGCGTCAGGTCAGACCGCACCCGCCCAGGACCCATTCGATGCGTTCCATCCGATCTCACTTGACTCGTGCCGCCCGGCATCGGCTCCCGGCGAAGCTGCGCCGGCCCTCGGCGCTGGCTGTGGCGCTCTGCGCACTGGGAGGCACGGCCCATGCGCAACCCGCACCGACGCAATTCGATTCGGTCGTGGTCAGCGGCAGCGGCGTCGAGCGGCGGGCCTTCGAGACGCCCTACGCAGTCAGCGTGGTCGATGCAGCCGAGCTGCGCTCCGCTGGGCCGATGGTCAACCTTTCGGAATCGTTGAACCGCGTACCCGGCCTGGTGGTGAACCTGCGCAACAACTACGCACAGGATCTGCAGATCAGCTCGCGCGGCTTCGGCGCGCGCTCCACCTTCGGCATCCGCGGCTTGCGCCTGTACACCGACGGCATCCCCGCCACCATGCCCGACGGGCAGGGCCAGGTGTCGCACTTCGACATCGCCGGCGCGCAACGCATCGAGGTCTTGCGCGGCCCTTTCTCGGCGCTGTATGGAGCCAACTCGGGCGGCGTCATCTCCCTGATCAGTGCCGCACCGCGCGAGACAGCCTACACCGTGGACGGCGACGTGGGCAGCAACGGCCTGTGGCAGGCGCGCCTTGGGGTCGAGTCGGTGCTGCAGGGCGGCTGGAACATCCGCGTCCAGGCCAGCCAGTTCAACACCGACGGCGTGCGCCCGCACAGCGAGGCGCAGCGCACCCTGGGCAATGTGCGATTGGGCTGGGTGGGTGACCAGGATACGGTGACGCTGCTGCTGAACAGCGTGAACCAGCCGGCACAGGACCCGCTGGGCCTGACGCGCGAGCAGTTCGATGCCGATCCCTTCCAGACCACGCCGCAGGCGATCCTGTTCGACACGCGCAAGACCAGCGGCCAGACGCAAGGCGGCGGCACCTGGCGGCACCGCTTCGACGATGCCGGTGCGCTGCGCGAAAGCGTGCTCACGCTGTACGCCGGGCAACGCGACGTGACGCAGTGGCAGGCCATCCCCGCGGCCACCCAGGCCAACCCGCGCCACCCCGGTGGCGTGATCGATTTCGGCCGCGATTTCTCCGGAGTCGACGCACGCCTGGTGTGGCGCTGGGAAGCCGCATCGCTGATCGCCGGCGCCGCCACCGAGCGGCAGAGCGAGGACCGGCGAGGCTATGAAAACTTCACCGGCACCGATGCCGACCGGATCCTGGGCGTCACTGGCGCGCTGCGCCGCCAGGAATCGAACAGCGTGCGCACCAGCGACCTGTACCTGCAGGGCGAGCTCGAACTCGCACCCAGCGTCATTGCCTCGCTTGGCCTGCGCAGCGGCCGCCTGAAGGTCGAGACCGAAGACGAGTACCTGTCCAACGGCGACGATTCCGGGTCGCTGGACTACGGCTACAACACCCCGGTCTTCGCGCTGCAGTGGATGCCGACGCCGGCACTCAATCTGTACGTCAGTGCCGGCAAGGGCTTCGAATCGCCGACCTTGAACGAGCTGGCCTACCGGCCCGACGGCGCCACCGGCTTCAACACCACGCTGCAGCCACAGACCAGCGTGCAACTGGAACTCGGCGCCAAGTGGCGCGACGATACCCTTGGCCTGGCCGTCGAGGCGGCGCTGTTCCGCGCCGATTCGGACGACGAGATCGGTGTGCTCACCAACGCCGGCGGTCGCTCGACCTTCCAGAACGTCGGCAGCACCCGGCGCAGTGGCGCCGAGCTGGGCCTGCGCTGGCAGCCCAGCCCGGCCTGGCGCGCCATGGCCGCCGTGACCTACCTGGACGCCACCTACCAGGACAGCTTCCAGACCTGCCGTGCGGTGCCGTGCACGCGCCCCGAAGACCGCGTCACCGTGCCCGCCGGCAACAAGATCGCCGGCACCATGGCGAAGAGCGGATTTGCCAGCCTGGCCTGGCTCCCGCTGGCCAGCACCGAACTCGGGTTTGAACTGCGCGCGCAGGGCTCGATGCCGGTGAACGACCGCAACAGCGATTTCTCCCCCAGCGCCTGGATCACGGCACTGCGCCTGAGCCACAACATCCGGCTGGGCCCAGGCACGCTGACGCTGCTGGCACGAGTGGACAACCTCAGCAATCTGGCCTATTCGGGCGCCGTGATCGTCAACGAAACCAATGGCCGTTTCTTCGAAACCGCCGCCGGTCGCACCGGCCTGCTGGCAGCGCGCTGGCGCATGCCCTTCTAGCTTGCGGCCCGCGAGATACCCGAGGTACCCCGCGGCCGCATGCGTCTACTTCGGCCGTACCGCGTCGGCCGTGCCCTGGATGAAGGCCTTGATCTTCTCGACCTCGGCCGTGGACAGCCTGCCCGTGAAGTCAGGCATGCCCTTCGGTTCGAGCGCTGGCGAGAGCACGATCTTGTCCAGGTTGGCGATCGTCGCCTGCGCCGAATAACCCAGGTTCGGAATGTTGCCGCCGCGGTCCACTCCCGGCACGCCGTGGCAGAACGCGCAGCTACTGACATACAGCGCAGTACCTTCAGCATAGTGGTCCTTGTTGTAGGGCACCCCCTGCACCAAAGCGCCGAGCTGGTACTGGACGAAATCAGGCGCCTTCGCAGTGCCGCCGAGGGCGAACGTATAGACCGTGCCTGGTCCAGCGCGGTCTGTATGCCGCGCCGCCAAGCCGTAAACGCCGCCCCAACCGACGGCGATCGACACGTACTGCTTGCCATCGACCTCGTAGGTGGACGGTGCGGCGACCACGCCAGTGCCTGTAGGCACCTCCCACAACTTTTTGCCGTCACGCGCGTTGTAGGCGATGAATCGACCGTCCGCCGTACCCTGGAACACCAGGTTGCCGGCAGTGGCCAGTGTGCCGCCATTCCATGGGCTGACGTGCTCGACCTTCCAAGCCTCCTTCTGCGCAATCGGATCCCAGGCGACCAGACGACCAAACGGCTTGCTCGTCGGCGGTTCAAGGTTCGCGAACATGGCCACGTTCCAGCCCAGGTTGCTGTGCGGCTCGCCGGGGCGGTGGGTGTTGAAGGTCCAGTCCTTGTTGTCGGCCAGGTTAAAAGGCACGTTCTGCACCGGCATGTAGGCCAAGCCGGTGGCGGGGCTGTACGACATCGAATGCCAGTTGCGCGCGCCGAAGGGCGTGGGGGTGATCTCGCGCGGCCGGTCCACCACCCGGGCGATCGGCGTCTCGATCGGCCGGCCGCTGGCGTCGTAGCCGGTGGCCCAGTTGACCTCGACGAAGTTCTTCGCCGAGATGAACTTGCCGTCAGTGCGGTCGATGACGAAGAAGAAGCCGTTCTTCGGCGCGTGCAGGATCACCTTGCGCGGCTTGCCTTCGATCTTCAGGTCGGCCAGGATCATCGGCTGCGACGAGGTGAAGTCCCAGTTGTCGCCCGGCGTTTCCTGGTAATGCCAGACGTACTTGCCGGTGTCGGGGTCGAGCGCGACGATCGAGGCCAGGTACAGGTTGTCGCCGCCCGCCGGGCTGCGCTTGTTTCGCGCCCAGGGGCTGCCGTTCCCGGTGCCGACGTACATCAGGTTGAGTTCGGGGTCGAAGGCCATCGCGTCCCACGCGGTGCCGCCGCCGCCGGCCACCCACCACTTGCCTGCCGCATCCCAGGTCTGTGCGGCGCGCGCCATCGAGATGTCCTCGAAGGGCTTGCTCGGATCGCCGGGCACGGTGAACCAGCGCCACTTCTGTTCGCCGCTGGCCGCGTCATAGGCGGTGATGTAGCCGCGCACGCCGTACTCCGCGCCACCGTTGCCGATGATCACCTTGCCCTTGTAGACGCGCGGCGCACCGGTGATGGTGTAGGACATCTTGCGATCGATGATCGTGTCCTTCTCCCACACCTTGTTGCCGGTCACGGCATCCAGGCCGAACAGTCGCCCGTCGTAGGACGCGACGAACACCTTGCCCTTCCACACCGCCACGCCGCGATTGACCACGTCGCAGCAGCCCTTGTAGCCATAGGCCCGGTCCACCTTGGGATCCAAGACCCACAGCCGCTTGCCGGTGCGCACGTCGATGGCGTGCACGATGCTCCACGACGCGGTGACGTACATCACGCCGTCGATGACCACCGGCGTGGCCTCGACGCCGCGGTTCGATTCGAGGTTGTAGCTCCAGACCAGGCCGAGCTTACCGACGTTGTCGGTGCCGATCTGCTTTAGCTTCGAGAAGCGCGTTTCGGCATAGTCCAGGCCGTAGCTCGGCCAGTCGCGCGTGTTGCGCTCGTTGGCCACGATCATCGCGCCATCGACCTTGGCGGTGGCGCTACGGATCAGTTCGGGCTTGGTTTTCGAGGCGCTCTGTGCCACCGCCGGTGCGGCCGCCATGGCCCAGAACAAGGCGCACGCAAGCAGTCGCGTGCGGGCGGACATTGTTGCAGTCATCGTGTCTCCTATGCTCCCGCGTTGCGTGCTGAATTCCCGCGTGCCCGGGCGGAAGCAGTTGCCGGGCCAATGGCTCAGCATGGC
>DASQFA010000735.1:0-1696 GCA_035633375.1 Rubrivivax sp. | reverse complement strand
GACGAGCCGCACTTCGACCTCACGCCGGCCACCGAGAAGGCGCTGGCCTGGCTGGGTGCCTTGAGCGAACGCAGCTTCGTGGGCACCGAGTCGCGCCTGCTCACGCTGTTCGAACTGTTGCGCCAGATGAGCGAGGGCAGCGAGACCGACCCCGAAGTGCGCGTGCAGGAACTGCAGCGCCGGCGCGATGCCATCGACGCCGAGATCGAGCGCGTGCGTTCGGGCGACGTGCCGTTGCTGGGCGACACCGCGCTGAAGGAGCGCTTCACGCAGTTCGCCACGCTGGCGCGCGAGCTGCTGGCCGACTTCCGCGAGGTCGAGCACAACTTCCGCGGCCTGGACCGCCGCGTGCGCGAGCGCATCGCGCTGTGGGACGGCAGCAAGGGCGCGCTGCTGCAGGACATCCTGGGTGAGCGCGAGCTCATCGACGAATCCGACCAGGGCCGCAGCTTTCGCGCCTTCTGGGACTTTCTGATGTCGCGCGACCGGCAGGACGAGTTGAGCGCCTTGCTCGACCGCGTGCTTGCACTCGAACCGGTCGCCGGCCTGGCGCCCGACCCGCGCCTGCGGCGCGTGCACTACGACTGGCTGGAAGCCGGCGAGCAGACACAGCGCACGGTGGCGCTGCTGTCGCAGCAGCTGCGGCGCTTTCTCGACGACCAGGCCTTCCTGGAGAACCGCCGCATCATGGACATCCTGCGCGGCATCGAAGCCGGCGCACTGACCGTGCGCGCGCAGCAGCCGGCCGGCGACTTCATGGCCATCGACGACACCGCGCCGAGCATCGACCTGCCGCTGGAGCGCCCGCTGCATGCGCCGGCCGTCAAGCTGGCCATCGCCAGCGCGCGCATCGATGCCGGCGACGAAGACCTGGATGCCGCGGCCTTGTATTCGCAGTTCATCGTCGACAAGGCCGCGCTGGCACAGCACGTGCGACGTTGCCTGCAACAAGCCACGCAGGTCACGCTGGCCGAGCTGCTGACGCGCCGGCCGCTGCAACAGGGCCTGGCCGAGCTGGTGGCCTACCTCAGCCTGGCGGCAGAGCCGGGCAAGGCGGTGATCGACGACAGCGTGCAGGAGCGCGTGACATGGCTGGCCCATGGCGACACGGGCAGCGCGCGGCACAAGAGCGCGCGACTGCCGCGCGTGATCTTCACCCGGTGACGCCGATGGTCGACGAACACATGGCCGACGAAACCCTGCAACCCGCCCGCCCCGCCGCAGACCTGTCCACGGTGCTGATCCCGCTGCTCAAGGGCGTGAGCTACCGCGCCGACGATGCCGCGCACTGGGGCGCGCTGCTGCAACTGCAGGGCCGCGTGCGCGACCATGTGGCCGTGCTCGGGCTGGAGCTGATGCTCGACGAGGCCGAGGGCTATGCCTTCCTGCGCTCGCGCACGGTTCCCGACGACGACCCGGCGGCCAGGCTGCCGCGCCTGGTGGCGCGCCGGCCGCTGTCGTTTCCCGTCAGCCTGTTGCTGGCGCTGCTGCGCAAGAAGCTGGCCGAGTTCGATGCCGGAGGCGGCGACACGCGGCTGATCCTGTCGCGCGAGCAGGTGGCCGAGTTGCTGCGCGTGTTCATGCCCGAAGGCAGCAACGAGGCGCGGCTGATCGATCAGGTGGACACGCAGCTCAACAAGGTCGTCGAGCTGGGCTTCGTGCGCCGCCTGCGTGGCCAGGACGGCATGTTCGAGGT
>DASQFA010000734.1:0-5538 GCA_035633375.1 Rubrivivax sp. | reverse complement strand
GGCCCCACGCGCACCGAGACGATGGACGGTGCCACCGTGGACCTGGTGCTCGACGTGCTGCAGGCGCGCGCGGTGCAGACGCTGGACCTGACCGGCGGCGCGCCCGAGCTCAACCTTCATTTCCGCCGCCTGGTGCGCAGCGCGCGGGCGCTGGGTGTGCGCGTCATCGACCGCTGCAACCTGACCATCCTGTCCGAGCCCGGGCAGGAGGGCCTGGCCGAGTTCCTGGCCGCGCAAGGCGTGGAAGTCACCGCATCGCTGCCCTGCTATTCGCCGGCCAACGTCGACCGGCAGCGCGGCGACGGCGTGTTCGAGCGCAGCATCTCCGCGCTGCGGCAGCTCAACACACTGGGCTATGGGCAGGCGGGCTCGGGCCGGGTGCTGAACCTGGTCTACAACCCGCAAGGCGCAGTGCTGCCGCCGCCGCAGGGGCCGCTGGAAGACGACTACCGGCGCGAGCTGGGGCAACACTTCGGCATCCGCTTCAACCACCTGTTTGCGCTGACCAACATGCCGATCCAGCGCTTCGGCAGCACGCTCGTCAGCAAGGGCAGCTTCGCCGGCTACATGCAGCTGCTGCGCGCTGCCTACCGGGCCGAGAACCTGGACACGGTGATGTGCCGCAGCACCGTCAGCGTCGATTGGCAGGGCGATCTGTACGACTGCGACTTCAACCAGATGCTCGGCCTGCGCGCCGGCCGCAACGGCAGCGCCCACCCGCGTCTGCGCGACCTGCTCCAGCACGACCCAGGTGCGGCCGCCATCCGCGTGGCCGACCACTGCTACGGCTGCACCGCCGGCCAGGGCAGCAGCTGCGGCGGCGCGCTGGCCACGCTCGAGGCCGAGCACAGCGCCTGATGACGCCGGCGCTGAGCATCGTCGTGCCGGCGCTGGACGAAGCCGCCGGCATCGCGGCCACGCTGCAGGCGCTGGCGCCATTGCGCGCACGCGGCGCCGAAGTCATCGTCGTCGATGGCGGCAGCCGCGACGGCACGCCGCGGCTCGCCGCGCCGCTGGCCGACCGCGTGCTGTGCAGCCCGCGCGGGCGGGCACGGCAGATGAATGCCGGCGCCGCCGTGGCGGGCGGCACGTTGCTGCTGTTCCTGCATGCCGACACCCGGCTGCCCGGGTCGGCCGACGCCGCGCTGCGCGATGCCGTCGCACGCGGCGCCGCCTGGGGCCGCTTCGACGTGCGCATCGACGGCCGGCCGATGATGCTGCGGCTGGTGGCGGCGCTGATGAACCTGCGCTCGCGGCTCAGCGGCATCGCCACCGGAGACCAGGCCATCTTCGTGCGGCGCGATGTGTTCCAGCGCATCGGCGGCTTCCCCGACCAGCCGCTGATGGAGGACATCGAGGTGTCGCGCCGGCTGCGCGCGCTGGCGCCGCCGTGCTGCCTGCGCCAACGTGTCACCACCTCGGGCCGGCGCTGGCAGACGCGCGGCGTGTGGCGCACCATCGTGCTGATGTGGCGGCTGCGCTGGCGCTACTGGCGCGGCGCATCGCCCCAGGCGCTGGCCGAAGCCTACCGTTGAGCACGGCGTTGATCGTCTTCGCCAGGGCGCCTGTGCCCGGCCAGGCGAAGACACGGCTGATCCCGGCGCTGGGCGCCGGCGGCGCGGCCGCGCTGGCCGAGCGTTTGCTGGCGCATACGGTGGACGCTGCGGCATCGGCCGGTTTCGATCACGTCGAACTGTGCGTCACGCCCGATGCCAGCCATCCGGCTATTCGGCAACTGGCGCGGCAGCATGGCCTGGCGCTGACGACGCAGGGCGACGGCGACCTGGGCGCACGCATGCACCGCGCGCTGGCGCGCTCGCTGCAGCAGCATGCGCACGCGCTGCTCATCGGCAGTGACGTGCCAGGGCTCGATGCGGCCTGCCTGCGCCAAGCCGATGCGGCGCTGGCCACGCACGATGCCGTGTTCGTGCCGGCGCTCGACGGAGGATATGCACTGGTGGGCCTGCGCAGGGCGGCGCCGCATCTCTTCGACGGCATGCGCTGGAGCACGCCGCGGGTGATGCAGCACACGCGCCGCCGCGCTGCGGCGGCCGGCCTGCGCGTGGCCGAACTGCCGCCGCTGCCCGACATCGACGAGCCGGCTGACCTGGCACACCTGCCCGCGGGCTGGCTGCAGGCGCAGTCGGACTGAAGCGGCCCTTCGCTGGTTGCCGGGCAGCGACGCGCAGGCGCCGTACTTCGAGCGCTGCCGCGGCCGCGCCGGCAGGCACGCCGGTCAGTCCGCCGCTGCCTCACCCAGCGGCTCGGCCCAGCCGAGCCAGCGCTTGGGCAGCGGCGCGGCATAGTCGCCCAGCTTTTCGGTCTTCAAGCCCAGCGCCACCAGCGCCTCGGCCAGCTTGACCGCAGCCGACACGCCGTCGATCACCGGCACGCCCAGGCGCTGCTGCAGCGTGCGGCACAACGCCGCCATGCCGCCGCAGCCCAGCACGATGGCGCCGCTGCGGTCGGCCTGCAGCGCGTGGCGCGCCGCGGCCTCGATCTGCGCCACCACGTTCTCGCCGCAGCCTTCCAGCGCCAGCACCGGGATGTCGGTGCCGTGGATGCCGCGGCAGCTGCGCTCGAAACCGTAACGCTGCACCAGCCGCTCGGCGATGACACAGGTGCGCGTCATCGTCGTCACCACGGAGAATCCGGTGGCCACGAACGACGCCGCATGGAACGCGGCCTCGGCGATGCCCAGCACCGGCGCGCTGGTCAGCTCACGCGCCGCGTCCAGCCCCGGGTCGCCGAAGCAGGCGATGACCACCGCGTCGAAGCGCTCCCGCTGTGCCAGGCGCATCTGCTCGGCCACGCCGGCGGCACCGAAGACCTCGTCGAAATGGCTCTCGATCGACACCGGTCCGAAGCTCGGCTGGCGGCCGAGCACGCTCGTGCCCGGCGCGGCGACGGCGCGCGCCGACTCGACCATGCCCGCAGTCATGGCGGCCGAGGTGTTGGGGTTGAGCAGCAGCAGTTGCATCGGTCGGTCCTGTTTGGGTTTGGTGCACGCCGAAAGGGAATGCACAATCCAGGTGCATTCTCATGCCAAGCGCGTCTTGTGCCAGAAGCATCCTTCAGCAAGCGCCGCGCCCGGTGGCGGCGCAGTCGGTGCGCACTGGCACACCGCTTGCAATGCATTGCAGATGTTCGCTGCGACGACGCGAATTGAACCCATGTCCAGACCAGGAGCACGAATGAAGCCTTCGATCCAGAACCTGCGGCCCGCTGTGCTGCTGGCCCTCACGCTGCTGAGCGCAGGCTCGGCCATTGCGCAGGAGAAGGTGCTGCGCATCGCCATGACGGCGGCCGACATCCCGCGCACGCTGGGCCAGCCCGACCAGGGCTTCGAGGGCAACCGCTTCACCGGCATCCCGATGTACGACGCGCTGACGCAGTGGGACCTGTCCAAGGCCGACGCGCCCAGCGTGCTGATTCCCGGACTGGCCACCAGCTGGGCGGCGGATGCCAAGGACAAGACCAAATGGGTCTTCAAGCTGCGCCCTGGCGTGAAGTTCCACGACGGCAGCGATTTCAATGCCGACGCCGTGGTCTGGAACGTGCGCAAGGTGCTCGACAAGGATGCCGTGCACTTCGACGCCAGCCAGGTGGGCGTGACGGCCTCGCGCATGCCCACGCTGCGCACGGCGCGCAAGATCGACGACCTGACGGTGGAGCTCACCACCAGCGAGCCCGACGCCTTCCTGCCGCTGAACCTGAGCAACCTGTTCATGGCCAGCCCGACCCACTGGCAGAAGAAATACGACGCGGCGGCTGGCGCCACCCCGGCCGACAAGAACAAGGTCGCCTGGGCCGCATTTGCGGCCGATGCCTCCGGCACCGGGCCCTTCAAGATGGCGCGCTTCGTGCCGCGCGAGCGCCTCGAGGTGGTGGCCCACAAGAGCTACTGGGACCCCAAGCGCACGCCCAGGATCGACCGCGTGGTGATGCTGCCGATGCCCGAGGCCAACGCACGCACGGCGGCGCTGCTGTCGGGCCAGGTCGACTGGATCGAGGCACCCTCGCCCGACGCCATGGCCACGATCACGGGGCGCGGCAACAAGATCTACTTCAACCAGCAGCCGCACGTGTGGCCGTGGCAGCTGAGCTTTGCCGAGGGCTCGCCCTGGCTCGACAAGCGCGTGCGCCAGGCCGCCAACCTGTGCATCGACCGCGCCGGCCTGCTCAAGCTGCTGGGCGGCATGATGGGCGTGCCCAAGGGCACCGTGCCGCCGGGCCACCCGTGGTGGGGCAACCCCAAGTTCGACATCAAGTACGACGTGCCCGCGGCGCAGAAGCTGATGGCCGAGGCCGGCCACACCGCGGCCAAGCCGCTGAAGGTGAAGGTGCAGATCAGCGCCAGCGGCTCGGGCCAGATGCAGCCGCTGCCGATGAACGAGTTCGTGCAGCAGAGCCTGAAGCAGTGCAACTTCGACGTGCAGTTCGACGTGATCGAATGGAACACGCTGTTCACCAACTGGCGCAAGGGCGCCAAGGACCCGTCGGCCAACGGCGCGAATGCCATCAACGTGTCTTTCGCGGCGATGGACCCGTTCTTCGCCATGGTGCGCTTCACCAGCACCAAGACCTTCCCGCCGGTGTCCAACAACTGGGGCTACTACGGAAATGACGAGTTCGACAAGCTGATCGCCGACGCGCGCACCAGCTTCGACGACAAGAGCCGTGACGCGGCACTGGCCAAGCTGCATGCGCGCATCGTCGAAGAAGCGCCGTTCATCTGGATCGCACACGACGTCGGCCCGCGCGCCATGTCGGCCAAGGTGAAGGGCGTGGTGCAGCCGCGCAGCTGGTTCATCGACATCGCCACGATGACGGTTGATTGACCACCCCCGCAGCGGCGGCGCCGCACCTTGCAGGCCGCGCCAGGCCAGTGGCCTGGCCCTTCGCGAGGCGCAGGCCGTCCACCGGACGGCCTGTGTCCTTGCTCAGCCCCTCGAGGGGGCGACGCCAGCGGCCCGGCACAGTCGGTTCCGCGGCATCTGCTCGTAGGGCCTGTCTGTGATCAACTTCCTGCTGCGCCGCCTGCTCTACACCCTGCCCATCATGCTGGGTGTGGCGCTGGTGTGTTTTACGCTGGTGCACCTGGCGCCTGGCGACCCGTTGGTGTCGATTCTGCCGCCCGATGCGTCGGGCGAGATGCAGGAGCAGTTGCGCAAGCTCTACGGCTTCGACCGCAGCTACCCCGAGCAGTTTGCCAGCTGGGTGTGGCGCGCGGTGCAGGGTGACCTGGGCACCAGCATCGCCAGCGGCCGCGAGGTCACCAGCGAAGTGCTCAAGGCGGTGGGCAACACCCTGCGCCTGGCGGTGTTTGCCACACTCATCGGCTTTGTCTTCGGCTGCCTGTTCGGCTTCGTCGCCGGCTACTTCCAGAGCAGCTGGGTGGACAAGGCGGCGTCGATCACCGCCGTGCTCGGCGTGAGCGTGCCACACTACTGGCTGGGCATGGTGATGGTCATCGTCTTCGCCGTCATCCTGGGCTGGCTGCCGCCAGGCGGCGCCGGGCCGGGCGGCTCGGGCGAC
>DASQFA010000733.1:0-4119 GCA_035633375.1 Rubrivivax sp. | reverse complement strand
TGAACCCGTTGATGTCGACGCAGATCCTGTTCGAAGCCGGTGTCTCGCGCCATGGCGTTCTGATCTGAACCGTCCGCTGTCATCGCTCGGTAATGTAGTGGGCGTTCCAATGATGGCGGAGCGGGGGCCGCCGGTCCGATCACGCCCAACGCGAAAGAGGAGCTACCCATGACGACATTCCCCCGCCGACTCGGCGTGCGCGCGTTTGCACGCGCCCCACTGCTGCTACAGGCGCTCGCCGCACTGACCCTCGCGGTCGCCCCGTTTGGCTCGGCCTGGGCCGACCGAGACGATGAAGGAGACGAAGGCCGTGAACCCCATGCCATCGGTCTGTGGGGCGACCTGCCCTATTCTGCAGTGCAGACTGCCACGGGTGTGCCCGGTCTTATCGCCGACATGAACGCCCATGGGCTGAAGTTCACCGTGCACGATGGTGACTTGAAGCAGGGCTCCGGCAGCCTCTGCGACGACAACCTGTACTACCAGTCGCAGGCCTTCTTCAACCAGTTGCGCGCTCCGGCCATGTTCACCCCTGGCGACAACGACTGGACCGACTGCGATCGCCCGTCCAACGGCGGCTTCAGTTCGCGCGAGCGTCTGGATCGCGAGCGCCAGATCTTCTTCTCTACGCCGTATTCCATGGGTCAGCGCCCGATGCGCCAGCAAGTGCAGACCGAGGCCCTGTGCCTGGGTGTGAACGGCCTGGTGCCCTGCGTCGAGAACCGGCGTTGGACCGTGGGCGGCGTCACCTACGTCACGCTGAACGTGCCCGGCTCGTGCAACAACCTGTGCGACACGGCGCCGGACCCGGACGAGTTCGCCGCGCGCAATGCGGCCAACATCAAGTGGATGAAGGAATCGTTTGCCGTGGCCAGCGCACGCCGGTCCGCCGCGGTGATGATCGTTGCCCAGGCCAATCCAGGCTGGGACGCGAGCGACGCCACCCGCGCACCGGTGCGCAACCCGGCCACGCTGGCCGAGGTGGTTGCCGCCACCGACGGCTACAAGGACTACCTGCTGGCCCTGCGCGACCAGGTGACCGCGTTCCGCAAACCGGTGGCTTACGTGCACGGCGACTCGCACTACTTCCGTGTCGACAAGCCGTTTCTGAGCGCCACTGGGCAGCGCCTAGAGAACTTCACCCGCGTCGAGACCTTCGGCAACAACGCCGCCAACGGCAACAACGACGTGCACTGGATCAAGGTGACAGTGGACCCCCGCAGCCGTGACGTGTTCTCTTTCAAGGCCATGATGGTGCCGGGCAACCGCACCGCCGTGCCGGCACCCTGAAGGCAGGCAGTGGATAGGCGAGTGAACGCCATTCCCTTCTTCGTCTGCCCGTGGGGCGGCCAATGCGCTGCATTGGACACCCCGACTGGGTCCTTTGGGATTGACAGTCGTCCGCTGGGAGCCGGCAAACCCGGCCGCAGGTGGACCATCAGAGAGGTCGTAGACGGGTCGACCCTTTACGATCAGGCCACTTCGCTGCGGTCCTGGCGATCCGTACCGGCCGTTCATCTTGGCCATGCTGGCCAAGTACCCACCCTCACCGCGGCACGCCTGCACGCCATGGTGCTCGAGCGCGGCTACTCTCGGCGAGATGACGGGCGCGCCAATGCTCCCAGGCCTGCCGGGCACGCCGGCCGCCTGCATCAAGGTGCTGGGTGCGACCGGGGTCAAGTTGATGGCCATCAACCCCGGGGAAACGGCAGAGTCTTGGTCGCCCTCAGGACGCCAAGACGGGCGGGTTGGTGCGAGGTGTGGTCATGACTGAAGGCTGCAAGCGGTTGCTCCCTTGCTGCACTTCGAAGGCGACGCCAAAGGTCTGCACGTTGCTGATGCTGGCCACAGTGTCCACGTACCACCATTCGCAGACCGTACGGTCGCGGGTCACGTCTAGCAGCATGTAGCCGCGGCGGTTCAGGTCGATGTACTTGAAGTGTGGGTTCACGCTGCGCAGGAAGGCGGCGGTGTCGCCGCTGGGATCGCTCAGGCCCGGCGACGTGACCGAGGTGCCGACAAACTCCACCGCACGCGAGCCTTCGCCGGTGACCGGGTTGTAGCCCCCCGTGGCGGTGTTGGGGTTGTTCGGGTCCTGCGACAGGTCGGCTGCCCATGAACTGTGGATGTCGCCAGTGAGGATGACGCAGTTGTTCACCGGTGCGTTGGTGCCGTCGCCCTTCAGCACGCCGTAGAGACGGTCGCGGGCGGGCTGGTAGCCGTCCCACTGGTCGCTGTTGAAGAACAAGCCGCCGCCCGCAGTCAGCGGCGCGCCTTGCGCCTTCAACTGCGCGAACATCACGCCCTGGCCGACGAACTTCCAGCGTGCGTCAGACGTGCGCAGGCGCTGCGCCAGCCAGGCTTCCTGCTCTGCGCCCAGCAGGGTACGTGACGGGTTGTTGAACTCACCCACCTGCGCAAAGACGTTTCCAAGGCCGGGCGCCGGGATGGTGGCGGGCAGTTGTTGGGAACGGGCACTCAAGCGCTCTTCCAGCAAGGCCAAGTCGACCAGATCGCCGAATCGGAAGGCTCGCTGGTTCTGGCGGCGGTCGTTCCGGTCGGCCGGGCGAATGGGCATCCACTCGTAGTAGGCCTGCAGGCCCACCTTGACGCGATCTGGCCAGCTGCCCTCTGCACCTTCCGTATGGTTCTGCGCGCCTCCCACCCAGGAGTCGTTGGTGATTTCATGGTCGTCCCAGATGCAGATCATGGGGTGCTGGCGGTGCACGGCCTGTGAGTCGGCATCGCGCTTGTACTGCGCATGGCGGGTGCGGTAGTCGCTGAGCGTCACCATTTCGTTGGCGGGCTCGGGTGTGCGGGTGCTGCCGTACTCGTTGGGGCCGTATTCGTAGAGGTAGTCGCCCAGGTGCAGCACCGCATCCAGGTCGGCGCGTTCGGCAATGCTGCGGTAGGCGTTGAAGTAGCCCGCGGCGTGGTTGGAGCAACTCACCACCACCAGGCGCAGCCGGGGTGTCGCGCCGACGGGCAGCGTGCGCGTGCGACCGATCGGTGACTCGACGCCGCGTGACTCGAACCGGTAGTAGTACGTCGTGCCGGGACGCAGGCCGTCGGCGTCGACCTTGACGGTGAAGTCGCGCTCAGGGCCGGTGAAAACGTTGCCTCGCGCGACGACTTGGCGCAGGCTGGGGTCGGTGGCGACCACATAGCGGACCTTCACACGCTTGGGGCGCTTGCCGATGCTCGCGGGCGTGACGCGGGTCCACAGAATGACGCGGCGGGCGAGAGGATCACCGCTGGCCACGCCGTGTTCGAAGCTGACGCCACCACGGCGCTCCTGGCCATCGCCGTCGTCGTCGCCATCGTCATGGGCCAGGGCCAGCATGGGTGTGGCGACGACAGCCATGGCGGCGGCCCCGCTCTTGGTGAAGAAGCCGCGGCGGCTGGTGCCTTTGGCGCGGAGTTTGACGTGCAGTGGGCGGCCCATGGCGTGTCCTCGATGCCGGGGCGGCACGGCGCTGCCCCTCTCGCTAGAAGTGTCGGTTCGTTGTTTGACAGCTTGAAGTCAGTCGCCTTGAGCCGGTAGTGAGGCGCGGCTCACGGGCAGTTCTTGCGGGTGGCCCAGGATGGGCAAGAAGTGGCGACTGGCTTCGTCCCGCCGTGAGCCTTGCAAGAAGGCCAGGTTGACGATGGTGCTGCGGTGGTTCTGCACAATTTGCGCGGGGTCCAGCTGAGCAGCCAGTTCGGCCACGGGCGTGCGGATCAGATGCTCGGCCATGGCCGTTTGCACGCAGGTGACCTTGTCGTCGGCGCGGAAGAAGTGCGCCGCTGTCTGCGCCATGCGCCGGGCATCGCACGACGGGTATAGGCTGCACCGCTTGCTGCCGAATGCCACGAGCTTGTTGTGGCCGTAGTCACCGCAGCGCAGCCGCAGGAAGCCTTGAGCCAGGATGCCGCATTCGATAAACGCGTCGAACTCGGCTGCGGTACTTGTGCCCCGAGCGTGAAGCGTGCGGCCAGGGCACGATCCCAGGGTTCATGTCCCGATCATGCCGCCGTCGTTCTTGCGGATCACCACCGTCGCGGACCGTGGCCGACCGTTCGGGTTGTTGTCCGGCCAGTTGGAGATGCGTCGCGGCTGATCGGGGTCGCTGCGCTCGC
>DASQFA010000732.1:0-9171 GCA_035633375.1 Rubrivivax sp. | reverse complement strand
GCAGCCTCGAGCGCCTTTACCAGCGCCTCGCCGGATTGCACGCCAAAGAAGCTCACGCGCGTGTTCTGCGCCACGGTGCGGCGTGCGTTTTCGAGTTCATCGCGCGAGCGCTGTGCCAAGGCCACGGTTTCCTTCATGCGGTTCTGCACCGAGCCGCCGGTGTACAAGGGCCAGTTCAGCTCCACCCCGACCGAGCCGCTGCGGGTGGTGCCGGGAATGATCTGATTGGATGAACCGCTGGCATAGTTCGCACCGAGCGTGGCCACCGCGTCCACTGTCGGCAACTCGGCGGCGCGCGCCTTGGTGGATTCGAGTTGTGCCACGTCCAGCGCGGTGCGCGCGCGGATGACTTGCGGGTGCACCGTGTCGGCCACCGTGACCCACTCTTCGACGTTGTTCGGCATGACCGTCGGCAGCACCACCGGCGTGGCCAATGACAGGGGTTCGACCGTTCGGCTGCCAACCAGATAGGCCAGTGCGATGCGTTTGTTGAGCAGGTCGTTCTCGGCGGCAATCTGCTGCGCCGTGGCCAGATCGGCCTTGGACTGCGCTTCGCGCGTGTCGACGATGGTCGAGGTGCCGACTTCGAAATTGCGCTTGGCCGATGCCAGCTGTTCCAGGATGGCGGCCTTGTTGGTCTTGGTCAGGGCCACCGTGTCCCTCGCCGACAGCACGTCGAAATAGGCTTGGGTCAGGCGAATCACCAGGTCCTGTTCGGCCGCTTCGAGCTCGGCCCTGGAGGCGATCAACGACTTCTCGGCCTGTTCCATCGTGGCCTGGTTGGCCTTGTTGAAGAGCGGGAAACGACCGTTCAGCTCGGTCTGCATGGCGTTGTTGCTGGCCGTGCCGGCGATGGGCAGTTCGATCTGCCTGGCCACGCCCCTGACGTTTGCCGTCAGTGAGGGCAGCCCCAGCGCCTTGGCTTGCGCCGCCCTGTACTCCGCAGCTTCGGCCTGAGCGCGTGCTGCCAGGTAAGTGGCGTCATAGCTGCGCGCGGCTTCATAGAGTTCGCTCAGGCCCTGCGCCCGCACCGCCCCGCACAGACTCAGGGCCAGCACCAAAGGGCTCAACAGAAGGCGAGCCATGGGAAGCCGAATGCGCATGCATGTCATTTGCTTGAACCTTGTGCGATGAAACCGGGCGGTTGCCCCCGCGTCGACCTGGGCGATCCAGCATGGGCAATCGTCTCGAACGACACCGTCGCGTGGGGCCCGACGCGCTTGAAATGCAGCAACGCCCCGGATTGTGGGCCGCGGCACGGACACGGCAGCGCATGCGGCACCACGGGCTCAGAACCTGAACTGCTCGCGCTCGGCAAACCCCAGCAGGCGCTGGGCGACGGTGTCGAACAGGTCGGTCTGCGACCACGAATCGGCGGCCACCCGAGTAAACAGTCGCGCGCGCATCACCGGTTCGTCACCCACGATGGCCACGAGCCGACCGCCAAGCTTCAACTGGTCGAGCAGGGCCTGTGGCACCATCGCCACCGACCCGGACAGCACGATCGCGTCGAAGGGCGCTTCGCCGCGCAGACCCTGCGCGCCATCGGTGCAGCGCACCGACGCGTTCATCACCGCGGCGCCGCGCAGGTTGTCCTGCGCCATGCGCGCCAGCAGCGGCGAGATCTCCAGGCTGATGACATGCCGCGCGCGATGTCCCAGCAACGCGGCCATGAAGCCCGAGCCGGCACCGATCTCGAGCACGCTTTCGTGACGCTGCAGTTGCAGCTCCTGCAGCAGACGGGCCTCGACGCGTGGCGCGAGCATGCACTGCCCCTCGGGCAGCGGGATCTCGGTGTCCATGAAGGCCATCGAGCGATACGCGTCGGGCACGAAATCCTCGCGCTTGACCACGGCCAGCAGCGACAGCACTGCCGGGTCGAGCACGTCCCAGGGACGGATCTGCTGTTCGATCATGTTGAAACGGGCCTGTTCGATGTTCATGCGGTCCTTCATGGCGCCTGCAAAATGCTGCGCTCGAAATTCTATGGGCTGGCCTGCCGCAGCGGGGCTTCGCGGCGCCAGCGGCGTCGCATCCAGATCGAAAGATCGTCGAGGTAGCAATAGATCACCGGCACCACCACCAGCGTGAGCAACGACGAGGTGATGACGCCGCCGATCACCGCCTGGCCCATCGGCGCGCGCTGCTCCGAGCCTTCGCTCAAGCCCAGCGCCAGCGGCAGCATGCCGAAGATCATGGCCAGCGTGGTCATCAAGATCGGGCGCAGCCGCACATGGGCGGCATGCAGCAGCGCCTGCGTGCGTTGCATGCCCTCGTGTTGCGAGCGGATGGTGAAGTCGATGAGCAGGATCGCGTTCTTCGTCACCAGCCCCATCAGCATGACGATGCCGATGATCGAGAACATGTTCAGCGTCGAACGGAAGGCCAGCAGCGCCAGCACCACGCCGATCAGCGTCAACGGCAGCGAAGCCATCAGCGCCAGCGGCTGCAGGAAGCTGCGGAACTGGCTGGCCAGGATCATGTAGATGAACACGATCCCCAGCGCCAGCGCCGACACGGCGTAGGCAAAACTTTCCTGCATGTCCTTGGTCGAGCCGCCGAAGCGGTAGGTGTAGCCCGGTGGGAAGGCGGTGTCGTCGAGGATGGCGCGGATGTCGGCGGCCACCTGCCCCGCCGCGCGCCCCGACACGTTGGCGGTGATCTCGACCTCGCGGTTCATGTCGCGCCGGTTGATCTGGTTGGCGCCGCTGGATGGCAGCACCTCGGCCACCTGCGACAGTCGCACGATGCGCGGCGAGCCGTCGGCGTTGCTGCCCACCGTCAGGCCCAGGCGCTCGATGTCGGCGGCGACGTTGCGCGCCTCGGGCGCCAGGCGCACCTTGACGTCGTAGTTCTGGTCGTCCTCGGCGCGCCAGTTGCCCAAGGTCTGCCCGGCCACCAGCGCACGCATCACGGTGGTGATCGCGCCCACGCTCAATCCTGCATCCGAGGCGGCATCGCGCTTGACGCGGATCGACAACTCGGGCTTGTTCGGCTTGGAGCTGCTGTCCAGATCGACCAGGCCGGGCACGGCGGCCAGGCGCGGCAGCAGCAGTGCGTTCAGCCGCTCCAGTTCGCGCAGGTCCGAGCCCTGCAGCGACACCTGGATCGGCTTTCCCGAACCCACCGCGTCGAGCAGCCCGACCTGCGTCACCGTGATGCCTGGCACCGAGGCCAGCCGATCGCGCAGCGGCACCGACATCTGGTCCACGTTCAGCCGGCGCTGGCCGCGATCCACCAGACGCACATAGATCTGCACCTGGTTCCTGCCCAGCACCTGCCCGGTGTTGATGGTGGCCAGCGTGTACAGCACCTCGGGCTGTTCGCGGATGATCTTCTCTACCTGGCGCGTCTTGGTTTCGGTGACTTCGAGCGACGAGCCCACCGGCGTATAGAAGTTGATGAAGGTCTCGGAGTAGTCGGCCTTGGGCACGAACTCGGTGCCGATCAGCGGCAGCAGCGCGAAGCTGGCGACGAAGGTCGACGCGGCCAGTGCCAACGTGGCCAGCTTGTGTTGCAGCGACCAGGCCAGGATCGTCTCGTATGCCTTGCCCAGACGGTGCGCGAACACGTCCACCGCGCCGGTCAGTCGGCCGATGCTGCGGTCATAGAAGCTCTTGCGCGGCTGCGCGGCGCCATCGGGGTGGATCGCCGGGTCATGCCAGATGCTGGACAGCATCGGGTCGAGCGTGAAGCTGACGAACATGCTGATCAGCACCGCGGCCACGATGGTGATGCCGAACTCGTGGAAGAACTTGCCGACGATGCCGCCCATGAAGCCGATGGGCAGGAACACCGCCACGATCGACAGCGTGGTGGCCAGCACCGCCAGGCCGATCTCCTGCGTGCCTTGCATCGACGCGTCGTGCGCGTTCTTGCCCATCTGCACATGGCGCACGATGTTCTCGCGCACCACGATGGCGTCGTCGATGAGCAGCCCGACGCACAGGCTCAGCGCCATCAGCGTGACCATGTTGATGGAAAAGCCGAACAGGTACATGACCAGGAAGGTGCCGATCAGCGCGATCGGCAGCGTCAACCCGGTGATCACGGTGGAGCGCCAGGAGTTCAGGAACAGGAAGACGATGCCGATGGTCAGCAGCGCGCCTTCGAACAGCGTGCGCTGCACGTTCTTCACCGACACGCGGATCGGGCGCGAGTTGTCGCGCACCACCTCCAGCGCCGTGCCCTTGGGCAGCTGCGGCTTGAGCTGCGCCAGCACCGCATTCAGGCCGTCGACCACGTCGATGGTGTTCTCGCCCTGTGACTTGCGCACGTCGAGCACGAGCGTGCGCTCGCCGTTGAACAGCGCCAGGTTCTCCAGCTCCTCGGGCCCGTCGACCACATCGGCGAGTTGCCCCAGGCGCACCGGCACCCCCGCCTTGCGTGCCACGATGATCTGGCGAAAGTCCTCCGGCCGTTTCATGCGGGCATCGATCTTCAGCACCTGCTCGGTGGACGGGGTGCGCAGCAGGCCGGCGGGCAGTTCCTGGTTCTCGGCGCGCACCGCGGCCAGCACCTGCTCGACGCCGACGCCCATCGCATCCATCGCCGCCGGGCGCAGGTAAAGGTTGATCTCGCGCTTGCGCGCGCCGACCAGCGTGACCGAGCCGACGCCGCGCACGTTCTCCAGCCGCTTGCGCACCACCTGGTCGGCAAAGGTGGTCAGCTCCTGCTGGCCGCGCGAGCCGTCGGGCGAGGTCAGCGCCAGCGTGTAGATCGGCCGGCTGGCCGGGTCGAAGCGCGACACGCGCGCCTCCTTCACCTCCTCGCGCAGCAGCGGGCGCACGGCGGCCACCTTCTCGCGCACGTCGTCGGCGGCCTTGCGCCCGTCCATGTCCAGGTTGAACTGCGCGATCACCACCGAACTGCCTTCGTAGGAGCGGGAGAAGAGCTGGTTGATGCCGGCGATGGTGTTGATGGCCTCTTCGACCTTGCGCGTGACCTCGTTCTCGACGATCTCGGGCGAGGCGCCGGGGTATTCGATCTGCACCACCACGGTCGGAAAATCGATGTTCGGGAACTGGTCCACCTTCAGGCGCTGGTACGAGAACAGCCCCAGCACGACGAAGGCCAGCATGACCATCACCGCCATCACCGGATTGCCGATCGCGACGCGGGTGAACCACATGGGCCGGGGCGGCTTCAGCGCGCCGCGCTGGCGGCAGCGCTTGCCGCGGCGGCCGGCGCCGTGGCGGCGCGCACGGCGCTGCCGTCGCGCACGCTGCCCACGCTGCCGGCCAGCAACTGATCGCCTTCGGCCAGGCCCTGCAGCACTTCGACGGCTTCGTCCGGCCCGACCTGGCCGCGCATGCCGGTGCGCAACCCACGCTGCACGACACGCTCGCCTTCCAGTCGCAGCACATAGGGCAGCGCCTGGTCGTTGCGCAGCGCACTCAGCGGCACGACCAGCGCCTGGCGCCGTTCCAGCTCGATCCTGCCGCGCGCGAACAGGCCCTGGCGCAGGGACGGGTTGGGTTGCAGCGCCAGGTAGGCGATGACGCTGCGCGAGCCGGCCTGTGCACTGGGGTTGATGCGCACCACGGTGGCCTGCACGACGGCTTCGATGCCGTCGACCTCGAGCCGCGCCACCGCGCCCACGCGCAACTGGCCCGCGTCTTCAGGGGCGATGCTGGCCTGCAGCTCCAGGCGCGACAGATCGACGATCTCGAGCAGCCGCGCATCCACCGGCACGCGTTCGCCCGGCTGCGCCAGGCGTTGTGCGATCTGCCCGGCGATGGGGGCCGTCACGGTGGCATCGGCCCGCGCCTTGCGTGCCAGCTCCACACCGGCCAGCGCGGCCTGCAGTGTGGCCTGGGCACCGGCTTCCGTGGAGACGGCGTTTTCCAGGCCGGTGGCCGAGATGAAACCTTGTGCCACAAGTGCCTTGTTGTTCTGCAGTGTGCGCTGCGCGATGTCGAGTTGCGAGCGCGCGGCCAATGCCTGCTGCTCGGCCTGGCGCAGCCGCCAGTCGAACTCGGTGGTGTCCAGCTGCGCCAGCAACTGGCCGGCGCGCACGCTGTCGCCTTCGCGCACGGCCACGGATTTCACCTCGGCGGCGACGCGCGCCTTGACGAAGGCGCTGTTTACCGCATACAGGCTGCCCGATACCTCGAGCGTGCGCGCGATCTGCGCGCGGCGCACGGTGACCAGATCGCCGGGCACCAGTTCCAGCACGGCGACGGCCTTCGGCGCCGCGGCCGGCGTGGGCTGCGCCGTCATGCGCGTGCTCAGCACGCGGCCCAGCCCGGCTGCCACCACCGCCATCGCCACCAGCAACAGCGTGAGCTTGGCCCCGCGCTTCACGCGGGTACGCGCCGCGGGCGGCCCGACGCGGTGGCCGCGGGCGGCGCAGGGACTTCCAGGCCGTGAAGCAGCAGGTCGATATGCGTGTCGATCAGCGCGGTCGGGTTCATGTCCGGGCCCATCACCGGACAGGCGCCGACCGAATGCTTGTGCAGCGCCAGGAACATCACCGGCGCGATCAGCGTGTGCGTGGTCTCGTTCAGCGGCACCGCGCGGAACTCGCCGCGGTCGATGCCGCGCTGCAGCGTGCCCGACAGCAGGCGGTGCGCCGGGATGATGACTTCATCGGTATAGAACTGCGCCAGCTCGGGGAAATTGCGTACCTCGGCAATGATGATCTTGAAGATGCCGCCGGCGGGGGTGTCGCCCACACGTTGCCACCAGGTGTGCATGAGCCGGCGCAACAGCGCCGAACTGCTGCCCTCGAACTGGTCGGCGATGTCCTGGCCCTCTGCGATCAGCGCAGACAGATTGCTGCGCACCACCGCCTTGAAAAGTTCTTCCTTGCTGGGGAAATACAGGTACAGCGTACCCTTGGACACGCCCGCCCGCGCGGCCACCTCTTCGCTGCGCGTGGCGCTGAAACCCTTTTCGACGAACAACTCCAGCGCGGCGCTCAACAGCTCTTGCGGACGGGCCTGCTTGCGGCGTTGTCGGGTGGCGTGGGGCGAAGGGCTGAGCATGCTTTAATGACTCCCGGGTCATTAATATAACCGGCCGGGCGTCATGGGTCAATTCGTGGCGTCGCCCGTGCCATGGTGTGCAGTGCCATGACTCGGCGCATCGCGCCGTGGCGGTAAAGAATCGCAAAGCGCCAGCCCTTGCACCGCGTGTGCGCGGGCCGCGTCCCTAGAATCGGCCACATGAAGACTTCTCGTTGGCTGGGCGGTGCTGCGCTCGTGGCGCTGTTGGGTGCCGCCGGCTGGTGGTTCCTGCTCCGTTCGACCGAACCCGAGATGAGCTTTCGCACGGCGAAGATCGAGCGCGGCTCGCTGCAGGCGGCCGTGTCGGCCACCGGCACGGTCACGCCGGTGCGCCAGGTGCAGGTCAGCTCGCAGGTGTCGGGGCAGATCAAGGAGCTGTTCGTCGATTTCAACAGCGAGGTCAAGGAAGGTCAGCTGATCGCACGCCTCGACCCGGAGACCTTCGAGTACCGCGTGCGCCAGTCCACCGCCGACGTCGAGGCCGCGCGTGCCTCGGTGCTGACGGCGCAGGCCAACGTGCAAAGCGCGCTGGCGCAGGTGGCGCGCGCCAACGGCGACGTGGGCGAGGCGCAGCGCGACGAAAGGCGCAAGCAGGACCTGCTGGCGCAGAACTTCATCTCGCCGGCCGAACTCGACACCGCCAAGGCCAAGAGCGCGTCGTTGTCCGAGTCGCTGAAGGTGGCGCAGGCGCAGGTGGACGTGGCGCGCGCACAGGCGCAGAACGCACTCGCTATCGTCAGGCAGCGCGACGCGCAGCTGTCGCAGGCGCGCGTCGACCTGGAGCGCACGCAGATCCGCTCGCCTGTGGATGGCATCGTCATCAAGCGCAGCGTCGAGGTCGGACAGACGGTGGCCGCCAGCCTGCAGGCGCCCGAGCTGTTCATCATCGCGCGCAACTTGTCCGACATGCAGGTCGAGGCGTCGATTGACGAGGCCGACATCTCGCGCGTGCGCGACGGCCAGAAGGTCGGCTTCAGCATCGATGCCTTCCCCGGGCGCAGCTTCGAAGGCGCCGTGCGGCAGGTGCGCAAGGCGGCGGTGTCGGCGCAGAACGTGGTGTCCTACACCGTGGTGGTGGGATTCGCCAACCCGGGCTCGCTCATGCTGCCTGGCATGACGGCCAACGTGCGCATCATCACCGACACGCGCGAAAGCGTGCTGAAGGTGCCGAACGCGGCGCTGCGCGTGCGCATTGCCGGCATCGAACCCGAAGCCACGGCCGCGCCGCCCGCGGCCGCTGCGGTGCGCAGCGGTGCAGCCACCGGCTGGAGCCTGTGGCCCCGGGCCATGGCGCAGGGCGCACCGGGACGCCCGGGCGCGTTGCGCGAGCGCCTGGTCGAAGGCCTGCAACTGGACGCTGCGCAGCAGGCCCGGCTGGATGCCGTGCTGGCCGGGATGCAGCCCGACTTCATGGCGCTGGGCGGCTTTCCCGAAGTGCAACGCGCGGCGGCACGCGAGCAACTGATGACCGAGTTGCGTGGCCGTGTCGACGCCTTCCTCAGCCCCGTGCAGCGTGAGGCCTATGTCAAGCTGCATGCGCAGGCGACGCAGGCGATGCAGGCGACGCAGGCGCGCGCGGCTGCCTCTGCGGCAGCGCCGCCGCCGGCCGCTACCGCCGTGCCGCCGCCGGCGCGCGCCGCGGCATCGGTACCGGGCGTCGTTCCCAGCGTGCCAGCCACGTCGCCGCGCCCTCCGGTTGCAGCCGTGGCGCCGAACGCCGCCGCCGCACCCGAGGTGCCGGCCAGCGGACCGCTGAGCGACTTTCGCAAACGCCTGATCGAAGAGCTCGGCCTGAGCGCGGCGCAGACGGCCCAGGTGGATGCCGTCATCGCCGCGCAGCGGCCGCGGTTTGCCGAGCTGCGCAACCTGGCGGAGGGCCAGCGCGGCAAGGCCCGCGACCGCATCCTGGCCGACATGCGCGCGCTCATCGCCGAGCAGCTCACGCCCGAGCAGCAGGCCAGGTACCAGAAGCTGCAGGCCGAGATGGCCGGGCGCCAGAACACGCGCGGGCGCATCTACCTGCTGGCCGAGGGCAGCAAGCCGCGCGCCTACGACGTGCGCCTGGGCATCAGCGACGGCGTCATGACCGAGCTCATCGTGGCGCCGAACTCGGCCGATGCCGGCGTGCTGGTGGAGGGCGCCAACGTGATCACCGCGGTGG
>DASQFA010000731.1:0-15141 GCA_035633375.1 Rubrivivax sp. | reverse complement strand
GTTGCGCCCCCGGGTTGCGCACGGCCCAGCGGTGCGGGTGCAGCGGCTTGGTGCCGAAGGGCGACGTGGCGACCTCGATCTTCTTCAACTGCGTCTTCAGCTTGGCCGCAGTGGCCGCGTTCCACCCGGTGCCGACGTTGCCCACGTAGACCAGCTGCCCGCCGTCGTCGTACACGCCCAGCAGCAGGCTGCCGATCTCGGCCTCGCCGCTGGAGCGGTCGGTGTAGCCGGCGACCACGAACTCCCGCCGCTGCTTGTTCTTCAGCTTCAGCCAGGTCTGGGTGCGGCGCGATTCGTAGGGCGCGTCCTTGCGCTTGGCGATCACGCCTTCCAGGCCCATGCGCCGCGCCGATTCGAGGATGGATGCGGCGTCGGCATCGAAGTCGGCGCTGAAGCGCAGGTGCCCGTGCGGGTGCTCGTCGAGCAGCTGCTTCAACAGCTGCCGCCGCTGCACCAGTGGCGTCGCGCGCAGGTCGTGGCCTTCGAAGTAAGGCAGGTCGAAGACGAAGTAGTCGATGACTGCGGTGCGCGAGTGGTCGAACGCGTTCTGCAATGCATTGAAGTCCGGCATGCCGTGCTTGCCCATCACGACGATCTCGCCGTCGAGCCAGGCGCTGTTCAACTTCAGGCTGTGCAGCGCCTTCACCAGCGCCGGCATCTTCGCTGACCAGTCGTGGCCGCCGCGCGTGATCAGGCGCACCTGGCCGCATTCGATGCGCGCCATCAGGCGGTAGCCGTCGAACTTGATCTCCCAGCTCCACGCGTCCGAGGTCGGCGCGGCGCTGGCCAGGCTGGCCAGCTGCGGCGCCAGCGTCGCCGGCATCGGCGCCTTCACCGCGCCGGTGGGCCCAGTGGTGCCGCTGGCGGTGGCCGGCGCAGCTTTGAGCGGCTTGGCGATCACGCTATCGGGCAGCGCGCTGACCACATCGTATTCAGTGCGCGGCTTCGCGTGGCGGTCGCGCTTCTTGAACAGCAGCCAGGCCTCCTGCTTGTCGCCGGGCTTGGCGATGCGCACCAGCTCCCACAGACCGAACAGCTTGTGGCCGTGCAGCGTGAACACCAGCTTGCCATCCTTCAGCCCCTGGTGCGGGTCGGCGGCCGGCTGCCAAGTGCCGTTGTCCCAGACGATGACCGTGCCGGCGCCGTATTGGCCGCCCGGTATCGTGCCTTCGAAGCTGTTGTACGACAGCGGATGGTCTTCGACACGGATCGCCATGCGCATGTCCTTGGGGTCGTAGCTCGGCCCCTTGGGCACCGCCCACGACAACATCACGCCGTCGAGTTCGAGCCGTAAGTCGTAGTGCAGGCGGCTCGCACGGTGCTTCTGGACCACGAAGGCCAGTTCGGGGCCAGAGGTTTCGATGCCGCCGCGCGGTTCGCTGGTGATGGCGAAGTTGCGCTTGGACCAGTAGCGCGCCAGCGGGTCTGACTGCGGCTTCTCAGCCATGCCCGGGCGAGCCTATCGCTGCAGGCGCCGGTAGGCGCTGAAGTGGCGCAGCGCGGCGTGCTTGTCGCCGAGTTGTTCTCGCAAGCGGCCCAGGTTGTAGTGCGCATCGGCCAGTTCGGCATCGAGTGCCAGACTTTGCTCGTAGCACGCTGCCGCCTCGGGCAGGCGTTCGAGATGATCGAGCGCGACAGCGCGATTGAAGTGCACCAGCGCCGAGTCCGGGCAGTGCGCCACGGCTTCATCGGACAGTGCAGCCATGTCGGCAAACCGGCCGGCGTCGCTGAGCATCGCGCCCAAGTTCAGGTAGGCCACTTCGAGGTCCGGCGCCAGCGCCAGCGCCTGCCGGTACGCAGCCTCGGCGGCGGCGGGGTCGGTGGCCTCCAGCGCCAGGCCGCGTTCGAACCAGGCCGGCGCGCCAGGCGGGGCCCGCGGAGAGGTGTCGCGTGCGAGAAAGGCCACGCTGCCGGCCAGCGGCGCGACATCGAAGTCCATCAGCAGTTGGCCGCTGTCGGCTTGCCACTGGCCGCTGCGATCGCGTACCGCCACGTCGGCGCCGATGGCAGTGATGCGCAGGCCGGTGAGCGGCAGTTCCCGTGGCAGCGTGGCCTTCAGCCGCGCCAGCGAATGCAGGATCTTGCGCGGCGGGATCTTCGCCGCCTGCAGCGCGTGCGCCGTGCGCAGCAGCATCAGGTCCTGGAACGTGAAACGCCATTCATTGCGCGGGCCGCGCGTCGGTGCGACGAATCCTTCATCGATCAACCCGGCGACGATGGTGCGCGACAGGCCCAGCATCGCCTGAACGCGGCGCAGGGAGAATGTCGAAGCAGTGTCGGCGTCGGTGCGCGTCACTTCCGGGCGCGGCGTGCCGGCGCGGGTGTTTCAGCGGCTTGTTCGCCTTTCTGCGCGGCGGCGCGTTTGGCGCCCTTGCGTTCCTTGGCTTGGGCCACTGGCGCGGCGGCCGGTTCGACGACCACTGGCTTCGCCGCCGCCGTCTTCTTGCCCAGGCTGGCGCGCAGCGCGTCCATCAGATCGATGACCTGGGCCGTGCTCGGCGCTTCGTCGTGCGCCGAGGCCACAACCTGCTTGCCGGCGATCTTCTCGTCGATCGCCGCGAGGATGCGCTTGCGCTCTTCGTCGACGTACTGCGCGGGGTCGTAGGCGTCCTGCGAGATCTGGTCGATCAGCTGAAGCGCCAGTTGCAGTTCACCCGGCGTCACCGTCACCGGCTCGATGCCCAGGTCCTTCAGCGAACGCACTTCGTCCGCGTACAGCAGTTGCTGCAGCACCAGGCCGTCTTCCACCGGGCGCACTTGCACGACGTACTGCTTGGACTTCCAGGCCCACTTGGCCAGCGCACAGCGGCCGCTCTTGCGCATGGCTTCGGCCAGCAGCGCGTAGGGTTTGCCGCCGCGCTTGTCGGGGGCGAGCAGGTAGGCCTTGTCGTAGAAAAGCGGGTCGACCGACTGCTCGGGGATGAAGGACATGATCTCGATCGCGGGGCTGCTGGCTTCTTCAAGCGCCTTCAGCTCCTCGGCCGAAAACAGCACGAAGCGGTCCTTCTCGAACTCATAGCCCTTGACCATCTCGGCGCGCGCGACCACGGTCTGGTCCTTCTCCGACACGTACTGCTGCTTCAGGCGCGAGCCGTCCTTGGCCAGCATGTTGAACTTGACCGCAGCCGACGATTCGGTTGCGGAGTAGAGCTTCACGGGAATCGACACCAGGCCGAAGCTCAAGGTCAAGGATGCGATCGAACGAGCTGCCATTGCCAACCTCAGTTTGTGGAGTGCGCGGCCCGCAGCACAGGGCGGCCACGCTGGACCTGTGGCACATGGTAGCTCTTCGCAAGCAGATTGTGCGGGTGTGGCTGCTTTGCGACGAGGGCATCTGAGCACTGGGTCGAGGCAGCCGACGCCCGCGAGCTGCGGGGCCGAGCGCGTGGCCGAAGCGAAAGCATTCGTCGCCTTGTCTTACAGCCTCTCGGCCTGCAGGCGGACGCTGCCCATGCGGCACGGGCTGCAAACTTTCGGCTTCCCCGAGCCTGGTGCTCGTTCCAAGGTCAACCTGCAAGGGAATCCGCCATGAACTCATCCACCACTGTGCCGTTGCCCACCGCATCTGCCGACAAAGACCTCGCCGAGCAGGCGCGTCCCGGCCACGGCATTCCGTCGCAGGACCCAAACCCCGCGGCACAGGCCGCGCTGGAGCCTGATGAAGCCGAGCGCGAGGCCAAGTCGGTGATGACCGGTGGCGGCGTGGTGGGCGGTGCGGCCATCGGCGCCACGATTGGCGTCGCGGTGGCCGGCCCGGTGGGTGTGGTGGTGGGAGGCACGCTGGGCGCCGTGGCCGGCGCGCTGGGTGGCGTCGCCGCTGGCACCATGATGAACCCGGAAAGTTCGAGCGGCGCCGAGCCGGCGCCCGCGGACAGTGCGGCGGCAGCCGCAGGCCAAAGCGCGAAAGCCAAGGGCGTCACGCCCTGAGGAGTTGCCTGCGCCAGCGGCGCCGCGCAGAGCGTTTGCCTGTGTGCAATCGGACGCACCCATCGCGGTCGGCCTCACTCGATCAGTTCCTCGACGCTCAGCGTGCGGTAGTGAACGGCCACGCGCGCCCCGCAATCGCGCGCAAAGGCGGCGACGGCCTGCGCCCGCTCGGCGTCCTCGGCCTGGACCAACAGCCAGCCGTAACCCTTCCGCGTCAACGCAAGGTAGCGCCGCAACAGCGTGATCTCGTAGCCGAAACCTGCGAGCACGCCGGCACCGGCCACCATGGTTTCCAGCTCGGGCACGGCCTCGCCGGCATCGAAGCGCAGCAGTGTCTCGGCCGACCACCCAGCGCTGCGCAGCCGTCGCACCAGCGCCAGGAGCTGGCCCGGCAAGGGCAGCCCCACCATCACATGACCGACCGGCTTGAAGACCCCGAACGAAGTCGCTGTGGTGTCGGTCGACAGGGTTTCGGTCAGCGCTTCGATTTCCCGGGCTGCGGCGTCTTCGGGGGGATGGGGGCGTGGGTCTGCGTGTGCTGCTGCGTTTGCATCCGCGGGTGTTTGCGCATGTGCATCGGGGTGCAAGACCGCGTGTGCGGGCGGCTGCGTGTCGCGCCGCGTGTCGGGGGTTTCGATCTTCGTTTCGGTCATCGTCGGGCTCCAGTTCGTCCAGGTTCATGCAGGCGGGACTTGCACACATCGGCGTTCGAGCGCACACGATGCGCAGTCGATCCAGCGCGGTCGCGTGCATGATCCTGGCCATACAGAATCTGGTCCGTTCGCTGGCACACACAGGCTTGAAGGGGTTGCCAGGTCGTACCGAAACTCAGCGCCGTGTCCTTCCACGACAGCTTGCGCGCCCCGGTTGGTGCGCTAGGTACGACATGCAGGCCTTGGTCAGGCTTGCGCCCGCTCAGCGCGGCATTTCAAGCCAGGCATCGACGGCCAATCGCACGGGTCCGCACGGTTCCGGTCGTTGACCACGGGTGCCTCCTCAGTTTGCCGCGGCCGATGCCTATGCGGCCCAGGGCAGCATCAGCGTCACCAGCAACAGCTTCTCCAGCTCGGGCGCAAAGCGGTCGATGATCTTCTGCGGATCGGGGCACAGCTTCTTGTCGGTGATCAGCGCGAACTGCACGCCGCCGCCGTAGGAGAAGATGCTCAGGCCGACAGCGACATCGCCCGATTGCGGCACCCAGAAGATGCTCTGGCGCAGCGTCGAGCCGCACAGCTTGAGCAGCGCCGTCGGCCCGGGCACGTTGGTCATCACCGCGGTGGCCTTCTTCGCGAACAGGCCAAGCAGCGCATCCTGCGCCGACTTGTTCAGCAGCCCGGCCACGGCCAGCACGCCGAAGGCCAGCAAGGGCTGGTAACTGCCCTTGAGATCGCTCATGCGCGCACGCACCGCATACACGCGCTCGATCGGGTTGCGAATGCCTATCGGCAGCAGCAGAGGCGCCAGGCCGAAGCGGTTGCCCAGCTTGTAGGCCGCCTCGTCCACAGGGCGCAGGTTCACCGGCACCATGGCGCGGATGCACTTGCCGCTCGGGTCGTCGCCGATGTCGCGCAGGTAGTCGCCGATGGCACCTGCCACGCAGGCCAGCAAGACGTCGTTGATCGAGGCATTGAGTGCCTTGCTCACGCTCTTCACCACCTCCAGCGGGATGGGCTCGCCCCAGGCGACGATCTTCTTACCCATCGGCTTGCCCTTCAGCCGCGTGGGCGAATCGTCGTCCATCAGGGCCAGCGCCGCCAGGTCGGCGGCGACACGAAAGCCCACACGCGCCAGATCGCGTGCGCCCGAGCGTGGGTGCGCCGCCAGGTCCATCGAGCGCGACACGCCCTCGCCCGACAGGTCGATGGCCTTGACCGCCAGGTCGGTCAACGGCCTGATCAGCGTGGTCGACAGCCAGGTGTCATCGTCGCCGTGCGAGCCTGAGTGCGCCTGCTGCGGCGGCAGTTCGCCACCGTCGGTGATGGACATGACCACCGACGTCAACGAGATGCCGTCGCCGATGCAATGGTGGATGCGCACCATGACGGCGCTGCCTCCTTGGTGGTGCTCGACCAGGTGAAACTGCCACAACGGATGCGCCGGATCGAGTGGCGTGGTCGCCAGTTCGCCGCAGCGTTGCTGCAGCGCGGCGCGTTCGCTCTGGCCGCGCTTGCGCGGCAGCTTCTCGCGCACCACGTGGCGCCGCAGGTCGAAATCCTCGTCCACCAGCCAGTGCGAGCCGAGCGTGTCCAGGGCCACCTTCTGGCGAAAGCGCGGGTACTTCAGCAGCCGCTCGGCGATGCGCTCGCTCAGCGCCCGGTAGCCGATGGCCGGTTGCAGCAGCCACACGCCCACGATCATCATCAGGTTGACGTCGTTGTCCATGCGCAGCCAGGCGTTATCGACGCGTGACATGCGCTCCGCGGTTTCGGACATCGGGCAACTCCTTGGGGGGCGGGTGTTTGCGTGGCCGGCGAGCCTGGGTAAGATGGCTCCCGTCAAGCCCGATTCTGACGCACAGGAGACAACACCATGGCCAAACTCAAGACCCAGTTCGACAAGGCGGTAGCCGCCAGCAAGTCACTGCCGGAGAAGCCCGACAACATGACGCTGCTGAAGATCTATGCGCTGTACAAGCAGGCCAGCGTCGGCGACGTGGAGGGCAAGCGCCCCGGCTTCACCGACATGGTGGGCCGCGCCAAGTACGACGCCTGGGCGGGTGTCAAAGGCAAGACGACCGATGAGGCCATGCAGGACTACGTCGATCTGATCGAATCGCTGAAATGAAGGCGTTCTGAGCCGTCGCGCATGCCTTGTCGACCGCCGGGCAAGGGCATGGGTGAGGGGTGCCGTATCAGCCCGGACCCGCGCAAACCGCGAGGCTGCTGCGCAGCATGCGAAGGCTCACCGCGGTGGGTGTATCCAGGTCGTCTCGCACCCAGGCCGCGCCGTCGAAGTCGGCATCGCCGAAATAGGCGCTGCGTGTGATGCCGCAGCGAATGCCGGCCGCCTGGGCGGCACGCAGGCCGTTGGGCGAGTCTTCCAATGCGAAGGCCTCGCCCGGGGCCACGCCCAGGCGTTGCAGGGCCAGGCGATAGACCATGGGGTCGGGCTTCTTGACGGGCGCGTCTTCGGCACATACCACCGCCGCAAAACGCACGCGCCAGTTGCGGCCGAACTGGCTGGCGAACAGCGCCTCGACATTGGCGGTGCTGGTGGTGGTGGCCAAGGCTAGCGCCACGCCCTGGTGCGCGCATTCGTCCATCAAGCGGCAAACGCCGGGCCGCGCGTCGATGGCGCCGCGTGCCACCAGTTCGGCGTAGAAGGCGTTCTTGCGAGGGTGCAGCTGCCGCGCCAGGGCGTCGCGCGCCTCGGACGTCGCGGGCACGTCGTGCCGGCCTTGCATAAAGGCGAGGATGCGCTCGCGCCCCCCGGTCACCTGCAGCAGCGCACCGTAGCTCGCAACATCCCAGTGCCAGGGCAGGCCGGCTGCCTCGAAGGCCCTGTTGAAAGCTACGCGGTGGCCGTCGCGCTCGGTTTCGGCGACCGTGCCATCGACGTCCCAGATCAGCGCACGCAACAAGACGGAAGGCCGGTCACTGGTAGCGCCTGACCATGTCGTCGAGCGGGATCGGCTTGATGCGCGCCGACTGGCCCGCACAACCGAAGGCCTCGAAGCGAAGCTGGCAGATCTGGCGCGCGGCCTTTCTTGCCTCGATCAGCGCCTTGCGCGGATCGAACTCGCTCGGCTGCTCGGCGAATGTCTTGCGCATCGCGCCCGTCATCGCCAGGCGGATGTCGGTGTCGATGTTGATCTTGCGCACGCCGCTTTGGATGCCGCGCTGGATCTCCTCGACCGGCACGCCATAGGTTTCCTTGATGTCGCCGCCGTACTTGCGGATGATCGCGAGCCACTCCTGCGGCACGCTCGACGAGCCGTGCATCACCAGGTGGGTGTCGGGCACCGCCGCGTGGATGTTCGCGATGCGCTCGATCGCGAGGATGTCGCCGGTGGGCTTGCGCGTGAACTTGTAGGCGCCATGGCTGGTGCCGATCGCGATCGCCAGGGCATCGACGCCGGTCTGCGCGACGAAGTCCTTGGCCTGCGCCGGGTCGGTCAGCATCATGTCGTGTGTCAGCTTGCCTTCGGCGCCGGAGCCGTCTTCCTCGCCCGCCTCGCCGGTCTCGAGCGAGCCGAGGCAGCCGAGTTCACCTTCCACCGAGACGCCGATCGAATGGGCGATCTCGCAGACCTTGCGCGTCACCGCCACGTTGTAGTCGTACGAGGCTGGCGTCTTGGCATCTTCCTTCAGCGAGCCATCCATCATCACGCTGGTGAATCCCGAGCGGATCGACTGCATGCACACCGCGGGCGACGCGCCGTGGTCCTGGTGCAGCACCACCGGAATGTCGGGGTGGGTCTCGACGGCCGCCAGCACCATGTGGCGCAGGTAGGCCTCGCCCGCGTATTTGCGCGCGCCCGCCGAGGCCTGAAGGATCACCGGTGAATCGGTGGCCTGCGCCGCTTCCATGATGGCCTGGATCTGCTCGAGGTTGTTCACGTTGAAGGCCGGCACGCCGTAGCCCCGCTCGGCGGCGTGGTCGAGGACCTGGCGAAGCGATATGAAGGCCATGGATACGTTCCTTGTTCAGTGGCCGACACAGCGGCGCACCTCGGCCGCCACGTGTTCAGCAGTGATGTCGAAGTGCTTGTACAGGTCGGCCGCCGGTGCCGACTCGCCAAAACTCGCGATGCCGACCACGCCGCCCTCCCGGCCGACGTACTTGCGCCAGAAGTCGGGCTGTGCGGCCTCTACCGCCACCGCAGGCAGGCCGCGCGGGAGAACCTCATCCTGATACTCGATGCTTTGGCGGTCGAAGACGTTCGTACACGGCATCGACACCACGCGCACCGGCAGCCCCTCGGCGGCCAGCAAGGCCTGCGCCTGCAACGCGAGCTGCAGTTCGGAGCCGGTGCCGATGATGACGGCGCGCGCGGCCTGCCCGGCCGGGGCCTGCGCCAGCACGTAGCCGCCGCGGGCAATCGCCGCCGCATGCGTCGGCTTCGTCACCACCGGCAGCACCTGGCGCGAAAGCGCCAGCGCGGCCGGCCCGTCCCGCCGGCGCAGCGCGCTCGCCCAGGCCACCGCGGTTTCGACCGTGTCGGCCGGGCGCCAGACGTCGAGCTGCGGAATCAGCCGCAGCGACGGCACCTGCTCCACCGCCTGGTGCGTGGGCCCGTCTTCACCGAGGCCGATCGAATCGTGCGTGAAGACGTGGATCACGCGCAGCTTCATCAGCGCGGCCATGCGCAACGCGTTGCGGCTGTAGTCGCTGAAGGTGAGGAAGGTGCCGCCGTACGGGATGAAGCCGCCGTGCAGCGCCACACCGTTCATGATCGCCGCCATGCCGAACTCGCGCACGCCGTAGCTCACGTGGCGCTCTGCGCAGCCGGGAAAGTCGGTCAGGTTGGAGCCGGTCAGGTCGGCACTACCGCCAAACATCTCGGGCAGCTTGGGCGCAAAGGCGGCAAGCACCTTCTGCGATGCCTTGCGCGACGCCACCGCCTCGGGTGCCTGGCCGAAGGCCTCGATCGCCATGCGCACGGTGGTGTCGAAATCAGCCGGCAGGTCGCCTCGCATGCGGCGCTCGAATTCGGCGGCAAGCTCGGGGTGTGCGGCGCGGTAGGCGGCCAGGCGAGCCGTCCATTCGGACTCGCGCACCTGGCCCAGTTCACGCCCATCCCACTGCGCGCGAACGGCCTCGGGGACCTCGAAGGCGCCGGCGCTCCAGCCGATCGCGGCACGTGTCTTCGCGATTTCTTCGCTGCCGAGCGGTTCGCCATGCGCCTTGGCGGTGCCGGCGCGGCCGGGCGAGCCCTGGCCGATGGTCGTGCGGCAGACGATCAGTGTGGGCTTGTAGGCGCTGGCCTTGGCCTGCGCCAGGGCCTGCCCGACTGCCAGCACGTCGTGGCCGTCGACCGGCCCGATGACGTTCCAGCCGTAGGCGCCAAAGCGTGCTGGCGTGTCGTCGCGGAACCAGCCGTCGACCGGGCCGTCGATGCTGATGCCGTTGTCGTCGTACAGCGCGATCAGCTTGTTCAGCCCCCACACGCCGGCCAGCGAGCCGGCCTCGTGGCTGATGCCTTCCATCAGGCAGCCGTCGCCGAGAAACACGTAGGTGCGGTGGTCGACGATGGCCTGGCCCGGGCGGTTGAACTCCTTGGCCAGCATCTTCTCGGCAAGCGCGAACCCCACCGCATTGGTCAAACCCTGGCCGAGCGGGCCGGTCGTCGTCTCGACACCCGGCGTGACCTCGACTTCAGGATGGCCCGGCGTCTTGCTGTGCAGCTTGCGAAAGCGCTTGAGTTCGTCCAGCGGCAGGTCGTAGCCGCTCAGGTGCAGCAGCGCGTAGAGCAGCATCGACGCGTGGCCGTTGCTGAGCACGAAGCGGTCACGATCGGGCCAATGCGGATTGGCCGGGTTGTGGCGCAGGTGGCCGGTCCACAGCGCCACGGCCATCTCGGCCATGCCCATCGGCGCGCCCGGGTGGCCGGAGTTGGCCTGCTGCACGGCGTCCATCGCCAGTGCGCGCAGTGCGTTGGCCCGTGGGTCGGTCGCGCCGGCGCTGCCGCGCAGCACCTTCTCGTTCGAGTTCGATGCCATGTCAGGACTCCCGCCGGGCCGCCCCAAGGCAGGCCTGCGCCCCCTCGGGGGACTGGGCCCGCGCCGAGCGAGCGCCTGCGCGCTCGCGAGTGGCCGGCGAAGGCCATGCGGCATGCAGGCCGCATGGCAGCGAACGAAGGTGAGCGTGGGGGCGTGACATTACAGAGCTCCCTGCGCGCGCTTGCGCCGTTCCATCATGCGCCAGATGAAGGGCGTGAAGATGAGCTGCATCGCCAGCTCCATCTTGCCGCCGGGCACCACCACAGTGTTGGCGCGCGACATAAAGGAATCGTTGATCATGTTGCGCAGGTACTGGAAGTCGATGCCCTTGGGGTTGGCGAAGCGGATGACGACGAAGCTCTCGTCGGCGGCCGGGATCTCGCGCGCGATGAACGGGTTGCTGGTGTCGACGCAGGGCACGCGCTGGAAATTGACGTGCGTGTGCGTGAACTGCGGGCAGATGTAGTTCACGTAGTCGGGCATGCGGCGCAGGATGGTGTCGGTCACGGCCTCGGTGGAGTAGCCGCGCTTGGACTTGTCGCGCCACAGCTTCTGGATCCACTCGAGGTTGATCACAGGCACCACGCCGATCAGCAGGTCGGGATGGCGCGCGATGTCGACCTCGGGCGTCACCACCGCGCCATGCAGGCCCTCGTAGAACAGCAGGTCGGTGTCGCCAGCAAGGTCTTCCCAAGGCGTGAAGGTGCCGGGATCCTGCTTGTAGGGTGCGGCTTCCTCGGCGTCATGCAGGTACTTGCGGTGTTTGCCGGTGCCCGTCTCGCTGTAACTGCGGAAGAGCTGTTCCAGCTCGGCGAAGAGGTTGTTCTCGGGCCCGAAGTGGCTGAAGTTCATGTTGCCGGCCCTTTCGGCCTCGGCCTGCAGATGCTTCATCGCGATGCGGTCGTGGCGGTGGAAGCTGTCGCCTTCGATGATCGCGGCCTTGACGTTCTCGCGCCGGAAGATGGTTTCGAAGGTGCGCGTCACCGAGGTCGTGCCGGCACCCGACGAACCGGTGATCGCAATGATGGGGTGGCGCTCACTCATGGCAGCCCTGCGCCATGCGCCTGGCGCTGGGCGCGGCATCGTGTTTTCGTCATGGTCGGGCTTTCAGTTGCGGAACAGGCCGCGCTCGGCGAAAAGGGGGTTGACGGTGTCGTGCGTGGGTTCGCGGTGGTAGCGCTCGATGCGCTCGACCTCGTGGCGCGAGCCGAACACCAGCGGCACGCACTGCAGCAGCGAGGTCGGCTGCACCTTCAGGATCGGCTGGCGGCCGGTGCTCGCGCGCCCACCCGCCTGCTCCAGGATGAAGCCGATCGGGTTGCATTCATAGAGCAGCCTCAGGCGCCCGCAATGGGCCAGATCCTTGGTGTCGCGCGGGTACATGAACACCCCGCCGCGCATCAGGATGCGGTGTGCCTCGGCCACCATGCTGGCGATCCAGCGCATGTTGAAGTCCTTGCCGCGCGGCCCCGTGCGCCCGGCCAGGCACTCGTCCACGTAACGCTTCACCGGAGGCTCCCAGAAGCGGCTGTTCGACGAATCGATGGCGAACTCGTGTGAGTCGACCGGCACCTGGATGTTCGGGTGCGTGAGCATGAACTCGCCCAGGTTCGGGTTCAGCGTGAAGCCGCTGACGCCGTTGCCCACGCTCAGGATCAGCATCGTCGTCGGGCCATACAGCGCATAGCCGGCCGCCACCTGCTGGGTGCCCGACTGCAGGAAGTCGGCCTCGCCCATGTCGCGGCCGGTCTCCGGCGCGCGCAGGATCGAGAAGATGCTGCCCACCGAGACATTGACGTCGATGTTTGACGAGCCGTCGAGCGGGTCGAACACCAGCAGGTACTTGCCGCGCGGGTACTGCGCCGGGATCTGCAGCGGCACCTCCTGCTCCTTGCAGGCCATGCCGGCGAGGTGGCCGTTCCACTCGTTCATGCGCACGAAGACTTCGTTGCTGAGCAGATCGATCGACTTCGGCACCTCGCCCTGACCGTTGCGCTTGCCGGCCTGGAGCGCCGGCAGCGGGCCGAAGGAATCCTGCAGCTCGCCAAAGGCGACGATGCGCGCGATGGCCTTGCAGGCCAGCGCGATGTCCAGGATCAGCGCGTTCAGGTCGCCGCTCGCCTCGGGAAAGCGGCGCCTTTCCTCGATCAGGAAGCGGGTCAGGGTCCAGCGTTTCGACAGGGGCATGGTGAGTTCCGGGTTCGGGTCAGGCAGGGCTCGCGCCGAAGACACGGCTGGCGCGCAGGTCGGCCATGTCGATGGTGCTCAGGTCGTCCTTGCTGAGGCGGCGGTCGCGTTCGGCAAAAAGGCGGCTGGCCTGGCGCAGCCGCGCGCGGTCGAGCGCATTGCGCACGCTGCGTGCATTGGCGAAGCGCGGCTGGCGCAGGCGCAGCTTCAGGTATTCGGCGAACACCTCGCGCGCCCCTCGGCCGAAACGGTAGTGCATGCCGTCGAGCATGCGTTCGCCGATCTGCAGCAGCTCATCCTGGGCATAGTCGGGAAAGTCGAGGTGGTGGGCGATGCGCGAGCTCATGCCCGGGTTGCTCTTGAAGAAGGTGTCCATGCGCTCCTTGTAACCGGCCAGGATCACCACCAGGTCGTCGCGCTGGTTCTCCATTACCTGCAGCAGGATCTCGATCGCCTCCTGGCCGTAGTCGCGCTCGTTCTCCGGGCGGTACAGGTAATAGGCCTCGTCGATGAAGAGCACGCCGCCCATGGCCTTCTTCAGCACTTCCTTGGTCTTCGGTGCGGTGTGGCCGATGTACTGGCCCACCAGGTCGTCGCGCGTCACCGCCACCAGGTGGCCTTTGCGCACGTAGCCCAGCCGGTGCAGGATCTGCGCCATGCGCAGGGCCACCGTGGTCTTGCCGGTGCCCGGGTTGCCGGTGAAGCTCATGTGCAGGCTCGGCGCCTGGGCTTGCATGCCGCAGTTCCGGCGCAGCTTGTCGATGACCAGCAGCGCCGAGATGTCGCGGATGCGCGCCTTCACCGGCGCCAGGCCCACCAGGTCGCGCTCCAGCTCGTCCATCACTGCCTCGACCTGGCTCTGTGCCAGCACCTCGTTGACGGTGCGGGCCGCGGCAGGGTCGGCCGGTGCGGCGCTTTCCACGACGGCAGCCGAAGCTTGCATCAGTAACGCTCGCCTTCGGGCCTGTCTGTGGCGTAGGACGAGATGCGGTAGCGCACCTGCCGGCCTTCGACCTCGGTGCGCGCCAGGCCGAAACCCGGCTCCTTGGCAGGCCGGTTGACGATGAACGACATGCGCACCGATTCGACGCCCTGGGTCGAGTCGAAGGCGGTGACGCGCACGTAATGGTTGGGAAAGGTCTTGCGGCAGTTGTTCACCTCCAGCAGGATACCGGCAGGGTCCTTCAGGTCGAACATCGGGTTGCCGAACATTTCCCAGTAGGTGTTGCGCGGGTGCGGATCGTCGGTGTACTCGATGCCGACTGCGTAGTTGTTTTTCAGCGCGTATTCGATCTGCTTGGTGATCTGCGCATCCGTCAGGTCTGGAAGGTAGGAAAACTGGCCTTGCGTGAGGCGGTTGCCGTGGTTCGTCATCATGATGAGTTGTCCTTCGCTTCACGCGGAAGCCGTGGCCGTGGGCACGAAGTCCGCGGTGTCGGTGGATTCGAAATTGAAGCTGATGTCGCCCCAGGTGTCGATCGCGGCCTTCAGCGGGCTGCACCACTTGGCGGCGTCCTTCAGGATCTGCGGGCCTTCGTTCCAGATGTCGCGGCCCTCGTTGCGCGCCAGCACCATGGCTTCGAGTGCCACGCGGTTGGCGGTGGCGCCGGCCTGGATGCCCATCGGGTGGCCGATGGTGCCGCCGCCGAATTGCAGCACCACGTCGTCGCCCAGGTAGGTCAGCAACTGGTGCATCTGGCCGGCATGGATGCCGCCCGAGGCCACCGGCATCACCTTGTTCAACGAGGCCCAGTCCTGCTCGAAGAACAGGCCCTTTTCCAGCTGCATCGGCGTGTGCGTGTCGAGCAGCGTGTCGTAGAAGCCGCGGATCATCATCGGGTCGCCTTCGAGCTTGCCGACCACCGTGCCGGCGTGGATATGGTCCACGCCCGCCATGCGCATCCACTTGCAGATGACGCGGAAGTTCATGCCGTGGTTCTTCTGCCGTGAATAGGTGCTGTTGCCCGCGCGGTGCAGGTGCAGGATCATGTCGTTCTTGCGCGCCCACAGCGCCATGCTCTGGATCGCGGTGTAGCCGATCACCAGATCGATCATGATGATCACGCTGCCCAGGCTCTTGGCGAACTCGGCACGAGCGTACATCTCCTCCATCGTGCCGGCGGTGACGTTCAGGTAGTGGCCCTTGACCTCGCCGCTGGCGGCGCTGGCCTTGTTCACCGCTTCCATGCAGTAGAGGAAGCGGTCGCGCCAGTGCATGAAGGGCTGCGAGTTGATGTTCTCGTCGTCCTTCATGAAGTCCAGGCCGCCCTTCAGGCCCTCGTACACCACCCGGCCGTAGTTGCGACCGCTCAAGCCGAGCTTGGGCTTGGTGGTGGCGCCGAGCAGCGGACGGCCGAACTTGTCG
>DASQFA010000730.1:0-3064 GCA_035633375.1 Rubrivivax sp. | reverse complement strand
ACGTGCAGCGCGTGATCGGCGCGTCTTTCGACGACATCGCACCCCTGGCCACGCTGGCGCGCGTGCGCTGCCCGGCCTTGCTGGTGCACGGGCGCGCCGACCGCACGGTGCCGGTCCATGACGCGCAGCGCCTGCTGGCCGTGTCAAGCCGCGCGCGCCTGCTGCTGGTGGACGGTGACCACGACTTGAGCGGCGCGCTGGCGCCGCATGCCCAGACGCTGGTGGACTTCCTGCGTGCCGCTTGCGCAGCACCCGCCGCTGCCTTGTCGCATGGCGTAGCCTGAGGCCATGCTGTCGATCCCCTTGGGGCCTGTCGCATTGCCGGTGGCACCTGTGCTGCTGCTGCTGGCCGTGTGGGGCGCGTCATGGTTGGCATCGCGGCTGGCGTCGAGCGCTGCCGACAAGGACCAAGCCGGCAATGCCGTGTTCCACGCCGCGCTGATCGGGCTTCTGGCGGCACGGCTCGCGCACCTGGGGCTCAATGCGGATCTGTACATCGCCACACCGTGGTCGGCCCTCGATATGCGCGATGGCGGCTGGCATCTGCCCAGCGGCGTGCTGGCAGGTGTTGCGTGGTTGGCATGGCGCGGCCTGTGCATGCCGCTGCTGCGCCGGCCACTGGCGCTTGGTGGTTTGGCGGGAATGGTGCTGTGGGTCGCTGCATCCGCGGCCACCAGCCTGGGCCAGGCCAGGGGCATGCCTGCCCTGATGCTGACCGAGTTCGACGGCGACGCGCAGATCAGCCTTTCGCAGGCCGCACGGGGCCGCCCGGTGGTCGTGAACCTGTGGGCCACCTGGTGCGGCCCCTGCCGGCAGGAGATGCCGATGCTGGCGGCGGCGCAGCAGCGTGAGTCGGCCGTCGGTTTCCTGTTCGTCAACCAGGGCGAATCGCACGGCGCCGTGCGCGCCTATCTGACCGACCAGGCCCCCCCGCTGCGCGAGGTGCTGCTCGACGCAGGCTCGACGCTCGGTCCTGCCGTCGGCTCGCGCGGACTGCCCACCACGCTGTTCTACGATAGAGAAGGACAGTTGGTCGATGCGCACTTCGGTGTGCTCAACGCGGCTGCGCTGGAAGTGCGCTTGCGCCAGTTGCGCGCCAGGCGATGACGTGCTGCCAAAGGTGGCGGATGAAGAACGGACCCAACGCAAAAAGGGGAGCGTCTCGGTGTTCACACCGAGCGTCTCATCGACCTGGAAACCTTCGCGGTCGTTGATCCACGGCAGCTCGCCCTTGTCGTCGAACTCGACGCGCCAGCTGCCGGCCGGCTGCGGATCGCGTTCGATCAGCTTGGCCAGCGCCTCGGCAGGCCGGGGCTGTCGATGATCACGCCCCTTCCGCTGTTCAGCGCGGCTCCTCCACCGCTCGGCAGCGCAGTGTTTAGGCGCAGACGCAGCGACAGGCATCGAGCGGCCGATCCGCACCGGCCGTGGCTCACTTCGGAAACAGCAGCGTGACGATGAATCGCAGGCCCCAGCCATGCGGCCCGGCGTCCGCACTGTCCGCCCAGTAGCGCGCACCGGCGCCGACGCTCAGCGTTTGCCCGCCGGCCTGGAACACCTTCGACACGATCGAATTGACCGGCACCGACCACTGCTCGTTCTGCCAGTCGTAGCCAGGCTGCGAGGCGGTTGCGCCGGCAGCGGTGGCCTGGGCGAACACAGTGCAAGTGCCGAGTGAAAAAATCGCGGCAGCCAAGGCGCTGCACAGGCGGATTGAACGCGTCTGAAAGATCCTGAGTTGGAATCTGAAAGTCTTGGCTCTTGTGCGAAGCGTGCTGGTGATCGAGATCTACCTGGGCGCCAAACGCGACTGAAAACCGCGACAGAGCGGCGGCCCGCTCAAGACCGGGTGTAGACCGACTTGCCGTCCTTGATCGTCTCGATGACCTTGATGTCCTTGATGGCCATCGGCTCGACCTTCAACGGGTTCTTGTCCAGGATCACCAGGTCGGCGCGCTTGCCGACCGCGAGCGAGCCCTTCGAGTCCTGCTCGCCGTACTGCATCGCGACATTGATCGTCATAGCCTTGAGCGCTTCCAGCGGCGTGACGCGCTGATCCGCGCCGATCACCTCGCCGCCGCGCGAAATGCGATTGACGGCGGACCACATCATGAACATCTGGTCGAGCGGTGCCACGACGAAGTCGGTGTGGTTGGTCGGCACCAGGCCCTTGTCGATGGCGTCGCGCATCGGGCTGATGTAGGCCGTCTGCTCGCGGCCGCGGTTGGCGATGCGTGCCTCGGCAAAGTAGTAGGTGTGCAGCGTGTACAGCGACGGGCGGATCTTGTATTGCACGTACTTGTCGAGCTGGTCCTTGCGCACGAACTGCGAGTGGATGATCGTGACATTGCGCTCCTTGCCCAGGTCACCGGCCGCAACGGCCTCGTGCACACGCAGGAAGGCGTCGATCCCGCCGTCGCCGTTGGCGTGCAGGTTCAGCGGCACACCCATGTCGTAGGTGGCCTTCACCGCCTTGGTGATGAGTGGCTCGGGGAAGCTGAGTTCGCCTTTCCAGTTCTTCTCGCCACCTGGCCCCCCGGTGAGGTAAGGCTTGGTGAAAAGGGCTGTCTTGCCCTGCGGTGACCCGTCGATGGTGATCTTGACGCCGCCGATCTTCAAGCCGTTCTCGTAGCGTCCCCAGGTGTCCTTCGGATACTTGGCGAGTATCTTTTCCAGGTCGGTGATGAACGGATAGGCGATGACGTCGATCAGCGACGCGCCACCGGCGGCGGCGCGTTTCATCAACTCCAGGTCGCCCAGGTGCGTGGCGCCTTCGTGCGCGGTGGTGACGCCGAACTGCGCGTACAGCCGCTGCCCGGCCTTGGACCACTCGACTTCCTGCTCCTTTGTGGGCTGCGGCAAGGACGCGAAGATCGGGATGTACGCCGATTCCATGATCAGGCCGTAGGGCTCGTTGGTGCCCGGCTTGCGCACGATGACGCCACCCGGTGGCGTCTTGGTCTGTGCGGAGATGTTCCACTTCTTCATCGCCGCGGAGTTCATCACCGTGCCATGCATCGACACATGCCCCACCAGCACCGGGTTGTCGGGCAGGGCCTTGTCC
>DASQFA010000729.1:0-2586 GCA_035633375.1 Rubrivivax sp. | reverse complement strand
CCAGGGCCTGTGCCGGGCCGGGCAGGGGCAGCTCGTCCTGCAGCAAGGCCGGCGAGATCAGCGGATGCACCGCGGCAATGCGCACGTCGTCCACGCGCGTGCGGTCGAGCGTGGCCGCGTCGGCCGCGTCGGCCGCAGCGGTCGCGTCGGCATCAGCGCGCTGGCCGATCTCGTGATCGCGACGCCAGTCGTCAGGTTGGCTCATGGCACAGGTCTGGGGAAGCTGCAGCCCATGGATTATCGACACCCGCAGGCTGTGGCCGCAGCCTGCGGGCCGGCCAGCTGGGCCAAATTCGGCACCATACTTCGCACTGCCCCATTCGGCGGGCGTTTCGCGTCACGATGAGTCGAACCAATCCGGACAGCCACAGTGCCCGACATGCGGGCGAGGAGCGTCGCAGGGGCGAACGCTTGCATCGCTCTGGGCGTGACGAATCGACACGTGCCGCCGAAGAGTCGTGGTTCGGCGTGCTTGGCGTGGCCGCCGACACGCAGTCGCTCGCGGACGCGGCGGCGGGCGCGGGCGCTGATTCGGGCATCGAAACCGGATGGGGCGGCGATCCGGCCAGCGACCGGCGTGTGCTCTCGCAACAGGCCCGGCGCCTGTCGTCCGACACCGACTCGGCGCTGACCCGGATCTTTCGAACCTACGCCGCCGCGCGCGCGGCGATCGGCGCTGCGCTGGTGGCCGTCATCGGCGCGACCAGCCTGATGGGCGCCAACCCGTCGCTGGCGCTGGGCCTGCTGTGCCTGGCGTACTCGGCCCAGGCCGTCACGCTGTGGCTGCTGCCGCGGTTCGTCACGTTGACGAAGCCGCTGCCGCAGGACAGCGTGGCGCAGCGGCGGCGCCAGTGGCTGGCCACGATTGGCGTGGACCTCGTGGCCTTCACCACGCTGCACCTGATGTTCTCGGACGGCAGCATGAACTTCGCCGCGCTGCTGGTCCTGCCGGTGCTGATGTCGGGCGTGCTCACCACGCGCCTGCTGGCATTGGCCACCGCAGCGGCGGCGGCGTTGATGTTGCTGGTGGTGGCCTGGTACTCCGCGGGTTCGGGGCTGGGCAGCGCCATGCTGATCACCCAGTCGGGGTTGGCCGGCATGGGCTTCTTCGTCATCGCGCTGCTGTCCAGCGAGTTGTCCGGCCGCCTGGCCCGCGAGGAGATTGCCGCGCGCGGCAGCATGGAACTGGCACGCCAGCAAGCCCAGCTGAACCGGTTGGTGATCGAGGAGATGGCGGACGGCGTGCTGGTCGTCGACCGCGACCTGCGCGTGCGCGCCACCAACCCGGCGGCGCGCGGCCTGCTGTCGTCGCGCGGCCTGGGGCCGGCGGCGCCGTTCCAGCTGCAAGGCCGTGCCGAGTGGGCGTCACTGAGCGCGGCAGTGCAGCGCGCGTTGACCGAGGCCTACTGGCCCGAGGCCGGTGCTGATGTGGTGCTGAACTTCGGCGCTGGCGACACCCGTACCTTGCGCATGCGCGTGCGCTTCACGCGGCGCCGCTCGATGCAGCAGGGCCAGGGCGCGACCGAGGAGTTCTGCGTGCTGCTGCTCGAGGACGTGCGCACCGCGCAGGCGCGGCTGCGGCAGGAGAAGCTGGCCGCGATGGGGCGCGTGTCGGCCGGCATCGCGCATGAGATCCGCAACCCGCTGGCCGCCATCGCCCAGGCGAATGCGTTGCTGCTCGAAGACGCGCTGCCCGAAGCGCAGCAGCGCCTGGCGCGCATGGTGGCCGACAACGTCGAGCGGCTCAAGCGCATCGTCGACGAGGTCATGGAGGTCGCACCCGGCATCGTGCCGTCGCCAAGCGTCATCGACGCCACGGCCGAGGTGGCCGCCGCCGCGACCGAATGGGCGCGCACGGCCGGGCTCGAGCTCGGCCCCGGCAGCCGGCTGCACCTGGACCTGCCGGCGCAGCCCTTGCGGGTGGTCTTCGATGCGGAGCACCTGCGCCGTGTGCTCGTCAACCTGCTCGACAACGCCAAGCGCCATTGCAGCGACGCACCCGGTGCCATGGGTGTGCGCCTGGCCTTGCGGGACGAAGGCAGTGTGCTGCTGCGTGTGGACAGTGACGGCCCACCCATCGCCCAGGAGGTCGAGCGTTATCTGTTCGAGCCTTTCTTCTCGACGCGCAGCCGCGGCTCGGGTCTGGGCCTGTATATTTGCCGGGAGCTTTGCGAGCGCTACGGCGCAAGCATCGAATACAGGCTGCGCCCCGATCGCCAGCGCAACCTGTTCCTGGTGACCATGCGGCGCGAATCCGCGCTGCCTGCCGAACCCCGTGCCACCCCGTCCGCATGAGCCGCGCATGACCCCTGCACCCGCCAACAGCCTGCTGGTCGTCGATGACGAGCCCGATCTGTGCACGCTTTACGAGCTGACGCTGGTGCGCGAAGGCTATGCGGTGGAGACCGCCGGCAGCGTGGCGGAAGCCTGGGCGCTGTTGTCCCAGCGTGCCTTCAGCGCCGTCATCACCGACATGCGGCTTCCCGACGGCACCGGCCTGGAACTGCTGCAGCGCCTGGAGGAGGGTGGCCGCAGCGAGAAGGCCATCGTCATCACCGCCTACGGTTCGGCACAAGGCGCGGTCGA
>DASQFA010000728.1:0-4185 GCA_035633375.1 Rubrivivax sp. | reverse complement strand
GATCGAAGAAGGAGTTCCGAATGAAATCCACCACTGCGTTCAGCTTCATGCGGGTGCTGCGCGCCATGAACTTCTCCCAGCAGGGCATTCGCAGTGCCTGGCGCGACGAAGCGGCGTTCCGGCAGGAGCTGTCGCTGATGCTCGTGCTGGCGCCGTTGACGTTGTGGTTGCGCCTGCCGCCTTTCGACACCGCGCTGCTGCTGGCGTTGATGGGACTGGTGCTCGTGGTCGAGCTGCTCAATTCCGGCCTCGAGGCGGTGGTCGACATGACCATGCCCGAGATCCACGCGCTCGCCGCCAAGGCCAAGGACTGCGGCAGTGCCGCGGTGTTCGTGGCCTTGCTCACTATGGGCGGCGTTTGGCTGTCCCTGGCTGGGCCCACCATGTGGACGAGGCTGAATACCTGAGCGCGCCCCCAGCGCTGGGCTGCGCCCAGCCCGCCCCCCGACGGGGGTGAGCAAACTTCGGGCGGCCGCGCGTTTGCTGATGAGCGCCCGCGGCCTGGCGCGCAACGCTGCGTCAGGCCTGACCTGGGGCGCCCGGTGAGTCCGCTTCGACCAACGGCGCCGCGGCGTCCGGCAAGTCGAAGGACAGCTTGACATCGGAGATGCTGAGCTTGCGCAGCATCGAGCTCTTCTTCTCCTGGTGGGACTCCATCCGCGCCAGCACGTCGCGCAGGAAGTCCAGGGTCTGCAGGATGTACGGCCCCTTGTTCACCATCACGCATTCGGCGCGGCTGGCCATCGCCGCGTCGGTGACCTCGGCGCGCGACGGCATGCCGCCCTTGGCCAGCGATTCGAGCACCTGCGTGGCCCAGATCACGGGCACATGCGCCGCCTCGCACATCCACAGGATCTCTTCCTGCACTTCGGACAGCCGCTCGAAGCCGACCTCGACGCCGAGGTCGCCGCGCGCCACCATCACCGCGACCGGGGAATGCCGCATTGCCGTGAGCAGCAGGCTGGGCAGCCGGTCGAAGGCCTGCCGCGTCTCGATCTTCAGGATCACCCCATGGCTGCCGGCGCCGAGACGATCGAGCTCGGCAATCAGCTGTTCGACGTCCTCGCTGCGCTGCACGAACGACAGCGCGACCATGTCGCCATGCTGCACGGCGAAGGCCAGGTCTTCGAGGTCCTTGGCGCTCAGCGCCGGCAGTTGCAGGTCGGTGTCGGGCAGGTTGATGCCCTTCTCGCCGCGCAACTTGGCGCTGCCGCCGACCGCGCTGGTGATCTCGACGCCAATGCGCTCACTCGACACCGTCTCGATGCTCCCGGCGATCTTGCCGTCGTCGAAGAACACGCGCTCGCCGACGCGCACACTGCTGAAGACCTCCGCAAGCGCACAGCCGACCCGGGCCGGTTCGAGCAACGTGCCCTCGTCGTCATGGATCGCGTCCCGACCGACGACATCGCCGAGCACCAGGTCGAGCCGATCGCCTGGCTCGAGCACGATGGCTTGTTCGACCGGCGGCAGCTCGCCGACTTCGCCACGCGCCACCGTCTTGCCCTTGCGCCGCAGGCTCAGCACCGTGCCCGGCATCACATAGGCGGTGGCATCGCCCTCGCACAGACAGGAATCGCCGTCGGCCTCGACGACCTTCAGGCTGCGCTTGCGCTCGCGCGCGTCGACCAGTTGCACGCTGTCGCCGGGCCGCGCCTTGCGTGGCAGTTCGCCGCGCACCGGCACCACGGTGGCCTGCGACGCGTGCTCGTCGGGTGTCAGCGTGAAGCACACGCGCGCTGGTGCGACGGTCTGGCCGAGCGGGTTGCGCTGCGGGCGCCACTTGACGATCGTCGCCGCCGCTTCGATCGCTCCGGTGCGCAGCTTCGGGCCGGCGAGGTCGAAGGACACCTTGCATAGACGGCCTGCGGTCTTCTCTGCAAGTCGCAGATTGCGCACCATCTGCGCCCAGACCTGGGCATCGTCGTGGGCACAGTTGACGCGCATGATGTCCATGCCGCGGTCGAGCAGGTCGTGGATCAGCTGCACATCGGTCGCGGCCTCGCTCGGCATGGTGACCATGATGCGCGTGTTGCGCTGGGGCGGGCGAACCCCGAGGATGGCTACCGCATGTTCGGCGAGGATCGCATCGCCGGTGTCGAACCCGACCGGCGCCTGCACCTTCAGGTCCGCCGGCAACGGCACGCCGCGCAGCCGCAGCAGCACCTCGAAGACCGCATTCAGCGACGCCATGACATGCGCCTCCATCCGCCCCAGCGAACTCAGGCCCAAACCGCTGAGGTCGCGCTGCAGTTCGCGGACATCGTGGCGGCGCACCGCCAGGTAGTGCGCCAGGTTGTAGGCGCTTTCGCGCCGCGCCGGCACGGTCTTGCCCAGCGCTTCGGCAAGCTCGTTCTCGATCGTCTGCGCAGCGTTGCGCAGCAGTTCGACACCGCGCAGCGCGCGCTCGATACGCATGGCACGCGTGATTTCAGTGGCCGTGAAGCGCTCCTGGTGGGTCATGTGGTCTCCTGCTCGGGCTGACTGGGCCTAGTTTGACGTCACATTCTGCTGGGCAAATGTTGCAGGCCCATCACACGAGATACCTGCCACGCTTTCGGCCTGCCGACGCCAGTGTCGTCATTCGGTCACAGGCGCGCTCTAACGTCGAGCGCTGTGGGACAGCCATAGCTGCCCTTGTTCTTCAACTCCGGACGGAGCCATCACCATGATGACCACCCAAATCGCCGACCGGCTTGTCGAACTGTGCCGCCAGGGCCAGTTCGAGCAGGCTCAAACCGAATTGTTCGCCGACGATGCCGTCAGCATCGAACCCGATGGCGCACCACTCGAGGTGGTCGAAGGGCTCGAGGCCATTCAAGAGAAGGGGCGCGAGTTCATGCGCGGCGTCGAGGTCGTACATGGCATCGTTGTCAGCGAACCTACCGTCGCGGGCAACCACTTCGTCGTATCGATGGAACTCGACACCACGATGAAGGGCCGCGGCCGGGTCCGAATGGAAGAGCTGTGCGTGTATGAGGTCGCGGATGGCAAGATCATCTCTGAGCAGTTCTTCTACGCCGGCGCATGACGCAACGAGGTATCACTGCTCTCGGCACCCCCGGCCCGAATTGCCCGAGTCAGCAGCGAGTTGTCCACCGCGGCAGGGGATAAGGCTGTGGACAAGTGCGACAACGGCGTTGCCGACGCCCGACTGAAGGTCTACCTGCAGCGCAATTCAGTCGGCCTCGTCGCAGCGCTCGCATCAGAATCCCGATGTGCCTGATCTTTCGAAGGAGGTCGCAACAGCCCGGTTGACCACGGCTGGACGCGACAGCCTCGACGCGTTCGGCGACGTGAAGGGCTCCGAATGAAGACGCTGTACTTGCTCCGTCATGCCAAGTCGAGCTGGGACGATACATCCTGGTTGGATCGCGATCGACCGCTTTCGGCCCGTGGAGAGCGCGACGCGATGAGGATGAGCAAGCGGTGGTCGCCACGGCACGGGAAGCCTGATCTGATCCTGTCGAGTCCGGCAGTGCGTGCGCTTGCGACGGCGAAGCCCATCGCCGCGGGCCTCGAGTACAAACTCAAAGACATCACCGTCGACGACCGGCTCTATGCCGCCGCGGTGGATGACTTGATCGCCGTCGTCGAAGCGCTGGACGACAAAGTGGCCCGAGTCATGCTGGTCGGTCACAACCCCGGCTTCACAGATCTGGCTCATCACTTCGACAGCGCAATCACCCACATGCCCGCCTGCGCGATGGCCGAGTTCAGGTTCGACGCCAAATCCTGGGCGGGCATCGGGCAAGCCAGGCCCGTGCACACCATCCTCGACTCGCCGAAGCATTCGTCGGCATAGGCCGAGCGGGGCATTGCGCTCAGTCAAGGCCTCGAGCAGCGTGCGCTGGCAATCTGCCAAGGTCAATCTTCGACGGCAGGGGGTACCTCATGTGGGATGCCATCGTCATCGGTTCCGGCATCGGCGGTCTGGCTGCCGCCGCGGCCTTGGCCAAGCGCAAGCATCGTGTGCTGGTGCTCGAGCAGCATGGGGTCGCCGGCGGGTTGACGCAGACCTTCAAGCGGCAGGAATGGACTTTTGCGCCCGGCGTGCACTACATCGCCGGCGTCGGCCCGCACGCCGGCCCCGACGGGCAGTTCGGCCGCCTGCTGGCCTGGCTGAGCGATGGGGCGCTGAGCTTCAGCGCTTGCGCCAACCCCTACGACATCATCCACCTGCCG
>DASQFA010000727.1:0-4566 GCA_035633375.1 Rubrivivax sp. | reverse complement strand
GCGTTCTGCTACGACGACGGCATTCGATTCGAGCGGCGGGGCGATAGGTGTTGGCGGTTGTCACGTACTGCGCAAATCTGGCTTTCAGAGCGCGGCCGGCGAGAATTGGTCTGCCGGGTAGGCGGGACGCAAGCGGATGGATGAGCGACTGCTTGCGGTTAACAGCGCAGCGTTGACGACGACTTGTCCACCGCGTCGGCCGGTACGTCGCAAGCGCCGTCCGCCGCCGTGGACAAGTCTGCACCGTGATGTGCCGTTGACCACTACGCGACAGGGCGGGGCTTCAGAACGGCACGTCGCTGTCGTCGATGGTGCTCGCGACGTAGGGTTCGGGGGCTGATTGCTGCAGGCGCTGGGCGTGCTGGATCTGCAAGGCGTAGTGGGCCCAGAGGTGGTCGCGCAAGAGGTCGACGATCTCGAAGACTGCGAGGGCCTGATCGGGCGACCAGTCCAGGGGCAGCTTGATGTTCGGTATTGAGGCCAGGTCAGGGGCCCTTGTTGCCCGTGGGAGGCGACGCTGCGTCATGTCTTCTTTGCCTTGCGCGTTGCGGCCGTGCGCGCCGCGGCCTTGAGCGCAGCGCGGTCCTTGGCCTCCTTGAGCCGGTAGGACTCGCCCTCGATGGCTACGACCTCGCAGCGGTGTACCAGGCGATCGATCAACGACACGACGCAGGCGGCGTTGGGGAACACCTCCTTCCATTCCTTGAAGGCTCTGTTCGTCGTCAAGACCGTACTCTTGTGCTCGTAGCGCCGGCTGATGAGTTCGAACAGCAGGTCGGCATGGCGGTTCGAATAAGACAGGTAGCCGACCTCGTCGATTAGCAGTAGGTCCGGCGCCGCGTAGTGGCGCAACCGTCGGCGCAGCGCCGAGTCGCTGTCCAGGGCCGCCAGGTCGCCCAGCAACTGGCCGGCCGTGGCGAACAGCACCGTGCGCCCTTCGATCAACGCCTGGTGCCCGAGGTTGGAGGCGAGCATTGACTTGCCCACCCCGCTGGGGCCGACCAGCACGACGTTGGTGGCGTCGGTCATGAACGACAGCGTCATCAACTCCTGCAAGGCCGCCCGGTCGCATTGAGTGGGCCAATCCCAGTCGAAGTCGGCCATCGGCTTGAAGCGCCCGATGTGCGCCGAGCGCAAGCGTCGCTCCAAGCTGCGCCGGGCGCGCTCGCTCTCCTCCCAGGCCAGCAGCTCGCTCGTCCAGCCCAGCCGTGAAGGGTCGCTCTTCGCGACGTCCCAGTGGGCCAGCAAGCCCATCAGACGCAGCGCGTTGGCACGCTCCTTCAATTGTGCAGAGTCGATGCTTGGCAGCGCGCTGGCGTTGCCTACGTGAGTGTTCATGATTCATCCTCGGTGGGGGTGGTGCCGTTGTCCGGACGCAGCACGTCATACGTGTCGAGCTCGTGATGGCGGACCGTCGCGTCCATCGAACGCGCCCGCTCGGACAACTCGCTGGCCACCGGCGGAAGTTGCTGGCGTTGCTCCCGTGCGCGCTCCAGGCCCAGGCGTACGGCGTTGGGATGCGGCACGTCGCGGGCGAGCGCCTCGATGATGGCCGCCTGCAGGGGCGCGGCACCGTAGCGATCGAGTAGCCGGGACAACGCTGCCGTGATCGAGCCCAGGTTGTGGCCCTTGGCCGCTGCGGCGCGCAGCAACTCCGGCACCGCCGGTGCGGCGTGGGCCAGTCGGTCGGTGGCGCGATGCTGACGCGCGCCACGCTTGCGATCGATCAGCGCCTGGATGTGGGTCTCTTGCTCGATCTGCACCCCGCGGTCGTAGCTGCGTTGATGAGTGGCCAAGACCAGTTCTGCGTCGAGAACGCGAACCCGCTGCGGATCGGCCACCACGCTCAGGGTGCGCTGCACATGCGTGTGGGGAATGGAGTAGTCGTTCAGATCGAAGCGGACATAGGGTGTCTTGCCCACCTTGACGGCCAGTCGCTCACCGAGGTCCCAGTCGGACTCGGGCAACGCCATCAGACTGGGCTGCTCCTGCTCGAAGGCCTGCTGCACCGTCAGTCGATCGTCCTGGGGCCAACGGCGCGCCCTGGCCTCGCAGTCGCACCACCGCAACGCCTGCGCGTTGAGATCGTCCAGGCCCTTGAACTCTCGCGCGGCGAAGAACGCGCTGCGGATATATTGAATTGACCTCTCAACCCGACCTTTTTCATTCCCGCGTGCCACCGCTACCGGGCGCGGCTCAAAGCGGTTGTGCGCTGCGAAGGCCAGCATCTCGGGATTGAATCGAACGGCGTCGCCGTAGCGCTCGAGCACGGCACTCTTGAGGTTGTCGCTCAACACGATCCTTGGAACGCCGGACCAAGCGATGAAGGCCAGCACATGGCCACGCAGGAAGCTGTCCATGCGCGCGTTCAGGCTGAAGCGCAAGAAGATTCGCCGCGAGTAGCTCAGCACCATGACGAAGGCCATCAGGGGCCGCTTGGCGCGTCCGATCGTCAAGTGGCCCATATGCGCCCAGTCGACCTGGGCCTGTTCACCCGGCAAGGTGCGAAGCCGCAGGTAGGCCTCGGCGGCCGGGCGCGGTCGGTGGCGCGCCACGATGTGGCGGAAGTAGTCAGCCCCGCCGACATAGCCGCGCTCGCAGACCATGACATGCAGGCGGCTGGCAGCGAGCGTGGGGAACTTGGTCAGCGTCTCGAGAATGAATGGCAAGTACGCGTCCACGCCGCTGGGGCGAGGCGACAGCGCCGAGCGCATGACACAGGCTTGATCGAGCACGCGCCGCACGGTTTTGTGGTGCACCCCGAGTTGCTGGGCGATGGTGCCAACACGCCAGTGCTCGACTTGGTAGTAGCGCAGGATCTGTGCGCGCAGTTCAGGGGCTATTGCCATGGCACAAGCCGTATCGAACAAATCCAAGTCGCGCGCGGCTCTTGCAGCGCTCGATGCACCAGTGGCAGCGCCAGGTTGCCGGATTCATCGGGGTGAGGGCCGAGGCAGCAGGAACTGCAGCGCGGGCGCAAGGTGTCGGGGTACATGGTTCGCAGGGTGCCGGCACCGAGGTGTCAGACGTGGTTGGTGAAGGAGCAACCAGTACACCAGCAAGGCTTGCAGTCTGGGAACCCTGATGCGTCACCGCGACCACCTTCTCGGCTCGGCGTGTCCTCCACGCCGCCATCCGAATTGCATGGTTGGCGCGTCCGTCACAGCCCTGCTGGTACAGCTTGCCGGCCGCGCCCTGCAGTTCGCGGCGGGTGGCCACTGCGCAGCCGCTGGCGCAGTAGCGCTGACCCCGATCGCAGTGGCTGCACACCAGAACCTGGACGCGACAACGCGCGCAGTGGAAGAGTCGAGCAGGCCTGTCCCGCATGAGCACCCTCGGCAAGCCGAGGTCGTGCTGGACGGAATCGTCCGCGGATGCAACACTGACGCAGCACCCGTCATTGACACGGTGTAGGGCACGGCGGTCGGGTCGAACTTCTCAGGGGTCGGGGCCGCCGCCGTGCCCGCCTACCTCGATGCTTGCCTTCTACAGCATCCCGGTGTGCGCCGCCGTCCGTCAGAGCAAACGCGCCCAGAGGGCGTTCAGAGGTCACCTACGGCGCCGTCCAACACCGCCGCTGTGATCAGCGCGCTGTCGCCGGCATGCGCCGGCCCCACTCAAACGCCTCCATCAGTGCCTCCCGGCACGACGCCCGAGCGGGCGCGCCCATGCCTGGCCGCCCATGGGCGGCCAGGCATGGAAGGAATCCGGCTCCTAACCTGCTGGCCTCAAAGGCAGGCCAAAGACCAATCAACCGCACATCTTCGAAGCCGTCCACAGCCCGATAGGTGCCGACGTTCATCGCCGTGGCAGAGGATGCTTGCGAGGCTGTCACGGCGCCAGGGCCGCAGAACTGCGGTCAATTCTTGTCCCAGCCCGTCGCCGCAGAGTGCAGGCGCGTCGAGCAGGCGATGTGATGGCTCTGCGGGGAATGGCCGTCAGGAGAAACAAGAGCGCCAGATTGATCATTCCGTAGCAACAAGTCGTGCTCTTCACCATGTGCCGACCCGCGCCGGTGGGGACGAAGTGCTCACAGGCCGCCGAACATCACGACGTGAGCGAGGTCCCTGCCGAGCTCATCAGCCGTGCTGAACAGCCTCGGATTGACGGATGAATCGGCCAATCTGTGGTCCGAACCCAGGCTCCTTTCATGATCGCCGGCGTGGGCAGGGTATGCGAGCAGCCTCGCCCAGTTGAACATTCGGACTCGCATCCGTGGGTCAGGAACTGGCCGGGCTGTATGGCACTGCTGGTGCGGGACCGTGACGGTAAAATAATGGGCGAAAAAGTGAGTTAGGACAATAGCTTAAGGCGTTTGATGCCAGCCCTTTTTGGGGCGTTTCCCTGACCGACACGGAGGCGCGTCGATGGCGTCGGCACTCGGCGTGGGAGTCGATAGATGTCGATAGATCTCGAAAGGTCACTTTCGGCCGAATCGCCCGCAAACCCGCGCCAATGCTGGTGCCTGACAGGTTGACGGTAAAAATGACTGCAAAAACCTGCATCGCCAGAGTTATCCATTACGAATCAACGACTTCACGGCTCGTTGATGATCGAGTGGGAGTA
>DASQFA010000726.1:0-5435 GCA_035633375.1 Rubrivivax sp. | reverse complement strand
CGTCCTGTCGGGGCTTTGGGCGGCAAACTCATCAATCGCTAGAACAGTTCGCTGTGAGAACCGGTACGGATGAGCTTGAGCGTGCCGGTCTTCACGTGACCTTCCTTGTCGTAGATGAGCAGCCAATCCGGCTCGACGTGGCACTCTCGCACGCCCGCGTAATCGCCGGACAGCTCGTGGTCGCGCTGCTTGGCCTGCAGCAGTCGGTCGTTCATCAGCTCCTTGACAACCCAGCGCATCTTGTTCCTTGTTCCAGTCGTACCGACCGGAGCCCTTGACGCGCTTCTTGTCCTTCTTGAACTGCCCCGTCTCCTTCAGTGCTCTTGGCATAGGTCAGGCACTCAAAGGTCGTCGAGGCTGACGTCGCTGACCTTGTCTTCCATGGCTGCCTTGATGGCGGCCAGAGTCGTCGCATTGGGGCGAGGCAGGTCCATGGGCAGGCCGCCCTTTTCGACGACGCAGCGCAGAAACAGGCGGATAGCCGTGCTCACGTCCAAGCCGGCAGCCTTCAGCACCGCCGCGGCCTCGCGCTTGAGCTCGGGCTCGACCCTGGAACAAACGTCAACAGCAAGCACGGTGTACTCCTTGCTGGAGGTGGTTTCGATGAGTTGTGTAGCTACGTTGTAGCGCACATTCACCTACGGTTATGCCCCGAAGTCAGCGACAACTTCATTCTTGACGGGGCGGGCCTCGCAGGCGGAAGTCGGGGCGAGCCCTGTACTGATGGCGCGCTACATGCTTGACACGAACATCGTCATTGCGCGGCCAAGCTCCACCGCAACGTTCGAGACAGGGCGGCCGCCGAAGGGTAAGCGCGGTTTCGCTTTCGTGTCGACGGCGCGTTGCTGTGATGGCTGCGCTGATGCTGGTGCAGGCGACGCCGAATTCCGGCCGCTCAGGCAAGGCACTTTCACGGTGCGGCAGCCCCTCATGCGCTGCGATGCACTTACTCGGTAACACATGAGGGCAAAGCAGTGAGCGGGCGTTCGAGTTGTGCGTGAGTCGCGCTGGAACCCTGTACTTAAGCCTGCTCACCGGCACTCACTTGGGCATCCCCAGGTGGACCAGAATGGCGTCTTCCAGCGCCCGCATATCGAGCTTGGACAAGCCACCTTTCAGGCGGCAACTGTACGCGGCCGCACTTGCCGCGGCTTCGCTTTCGGCGCCAAGAGTTCTTCGCGTACCACCTGGCGGACGGCATCAATGACCGATCGCTGTTGAATGAAAGCGACAAGAGCGTCGTTCATGAGCGTTTGATAATTGCCCGAACCTGTGCGCTCGACCTGCGCCCGAAAGTACTCGATAACGGCGTTGTCGATACGAATCGATATCTTCGTCTTCCCCGGTTCAAGTGGGATGACAGCACCTCGTTTGGCTGACGAGAAATCGATACCGCGATACGGTTCAGCGGCGGTCTTTTTCATAGCGTTTCCTTTGTGGCTTGTTCGCCTTCCATGCCGAGATGAGGCGGTAGATGTCTGGTTCGCGATGCGTGTACACGACTACGAGCAAGGCGCCTGTTGCACTCATGCCCAATGACACGAACGTTGTTCTGCTTCGGCGTCCTGGTCTTCTCGAGTAAGGGCATGGTCATCCGTCAAGACGGTTGCTGCTTCGGAGAAGGCCACACCATGCTCGCGCTCGTTCGCCTGTGCTTTCTTGGGATTCCACTCGATATCCACGCGGTGGACTGTATGGACAGATGTCTTCCGCGTCAAATTCTATGCTCATGGGCCGCGGTTTGGCCGCTTGCAGTACCTGGCCGGAGGGTAGGGGTCAGCAGGGTTGGGGGCCAGGTCTTGTCTTTTGCCCGTCGCGCTGCATAGCCGGGCTGCCGGTGTTATATTGCAATATAACTGCTGTCAATGGAGTGCGCGATGCACACGACAACTCTTCGCAAGGTGGGCGGGTCGATCATGATGGTGGTGCCACCGGCCTTTCTTGAACTCCTGAACCTGCAAGCGGGTGCCACGGTGGGCATGACCGTCGATCACGGCCGCCTGGTGGTTGAAGCCAAGCCGCGCCCGCGCTACAGCCTGGACGAGTTGCTGGCCCAATGTGAGGCTTCGGCTGAGCTGGCGACCGAAGATCGGGATTGGCTCGATGCAAAGCCGGCTGGTCGCGAGTTGCTGTAGTGGAGCGCGGCGATATCTACCTGGTGTCACTCGACCCGACATCCGGCCATGAGCAACAAGGCACCCGGCCGGTCTTGATCGTGTCGCCGGCTGCCTTCAACCGGCTGACACGCACCCCGGTCGTGCTGCCCATTACGGGCGGCGGCAACTTCGCGCGCACGGCGGGCTTTGCCGTGCCACTGGTGGGCGCGGGCACACGCACCACGGGCGTGGTGCGCTGTGACCAGCCTCGCGCCATCGACATGGGCGCGCGCAACGGCCGCAAGTTGGAGAGCGTGCCGGCTTCGATCATGGATGAGGTACTGGCGCGGCTGGCTCCGCTTTTCGAGTGAGCCAGAAGGACCGCCAAACGACAGCCCCTGCGGCCCAATTGCCTGCGAGTCACCGGGCCGACAGCGCGCCCACATGCCCGAGCTGGCCATAGGCCAACAAGGCGGCGTCGGCCGCGACCAGCGTCGCGCCCAGGTGGCGGGCCGTCGCGACAATCAGGCGGTCAGCCAGATCACCGTGCAGCTCGCCATGCAAACGTGCACTGGCCACGGCCTGGGCCGGCTCCAGTGGTGCCACGCGAATGCCGGGCAGTGCCAGCGCCGCTTGCAGCCAGTCCATGACGTCCCGGTCGAGCACCAGCCTTCCCTTGGCCACACGACCCATGCAGACTTGCCGTTTTTGTCGACGATGACCTGAAACTGAGTGCGTGCGCTTATTGCTGCCTTGCGTCTTGCCGTGGGTCGCCCAGCACAAAGCCGCCGCCGGTTTCAAGCACCACCAGGCTGCTTGAACGGTATCCCGGCAGACAACACGGCGGCTCGCAGGGCTGCCCGCAGCGCCGGCAGGTCGTTGCCTATGGTCGCCCACACCACGCCCAGGTCGATCTTGAAGTAGCCGTGGGCGAGTGCATTGCGCATCTCGTAGGCCCCAGACAACGGCAACTCCGGGTGGCGTACGGCAAATTCGGGCTCATCGCGCAGGATGTTGCGGCAAGCCTCGCCAATGACCTCAAAGTTGCGGATGACGGCGTCCTGCACCAAGGTGTCGCGCCGGAAGGCGGCCTCGTCCATGCAGGCGGTGTAGCTTTGTATGCGTTCGATCGCCTTCTTGCACATGCCCCAGGTATTCGGGTAGGCGCGAGGCACCTTCGGTCATACCGGTAGTGCCTCGGCCAATACCTGGTGTCGAAACGACTCGGGCAGCGCCTCGGGTGTCAACACATCCACCGACACGCCCAGCAACTGCTGCAGTTCGTGGCGGATGGCGCCGATGTCGAACAACGTGGTCTGCGGGGTCGGGTCGACGAGCAGATCGAGATCGCTGCCAGGCATGTCGCTGCCACGCGCCACGGAGCCAAAGACGCGTGCGTTGCAGGCGCGGTGTGCCTGGACGACACGCGCCACGGCTTCGCGGTTGGCCAGCAGCGCGTCGGACGGTTTCATGGCAGCACAGTGTTCCCCAGGGTTGCGGCCATGATAGCCCGTTACGGCTCGATCCGGCCCACACTGCGGGTCCTGCCCGGCCATGCTTTCCGGCCCGACGACATTAGCCTTCTCGGTACCGAGCGCATGGATGCCACGCGCCTGTCGACCCCGGCCCAGGTGACGGACACCTACTTGTTGGCGCTGGCTCGCGCGCGTCGCGGCCGATTGGCCAGCATCGACCGCCGCCTGGTCCCCGACACCGTGCCAGCAGGTCGGGCCCACCTGCAAGAAAGCATCATTGCGCCGCTGGGACACAACCGCGGCATCGACCGCTCAGCCGAGTTGCATCACCTGCCCCGCGGCCAGCTGGCGGATGCGGTGCGGCGTGTCGAGGCGGCCGATCTCGGCCATCACCACCTCCAGCTCGCCCGGCTTGATGTGGGTGATGAAGATGTCCGCCGGCTGCTCGAGTTGCGCCAGCTCCTGGCGCAACAGCGCGGGGCTGAGGTGGCGGCTGATGCGGGCGAGCTCGATGTCGTCGTCGCCGAAGGCGGTTTCGATGACGAGCGTGGCCACGCGCATCTGCGCCAGCCTTTGCCAAAGCGCCGGGTTGGGGCCGGTGTCGCCGCTGAAGACCCAGGCGCCGTGGGCTGCGGCTGCGCCGGCGCTCAGCGCAAAGCCGACGGCGGGCACGGTGTGCGCCGCGGGCAGCACTTCGATGCGGCGCGCGTTGAACTGCAGCACCTCGCCGACGGCGATGGGCACGAACTTCAGCACCGGATTCAGCGTGTCGGGCAGGCGCGAGAAGTCGGGCCAGATCACGCCGTTGAAGATGTGCGCGCGCAGTGCCTGCAGCGTGGCCGGCAGCGCGTGCACGCCGATCGGCGGGCGCTTCAGCGCGGCGCGCCGGCGCGCCACGCTGTCGGCCAGCAGGCCGATGGCCAGCACATGATCCAGGTGCGAATGGCTGATGAAGATCTGGTCGATGCGCGTCAGCTCGTCGAGCGTCAGGTCGCCCACACCGGTGCCGGCGTCGATGAGCACGTCGTCGTCGAGCAGGAAGGAGGTGGTTCGCTTGCCGGCGGCAATAGATCCTGAACAGCCCAGAACGCGAATCTGCATGAAGAGGGAATGGGGGTTCTGGCGGCTGCCTTGTGCGACCGCCCCGGTGCGCCGGGGCCGCCGCGGGTGTATCGGGTGGCGCAAACAACTGCGGCGATGTCACCGCGGCTGCGCAGCCGCTAGGCAGCGATGGTGGACCGGGCCGTCGCGCAGTGCAAGACATGATTCGCCAACTTGGACATCGGCAGGTGCGCCATGCACCAAGCCCCCTGCGGCGCCGTGAAATACGCCACGCCGCGGTGGCGCAGCGCCGCCCGGCTACGGATGGATGAACTGCATCTGCGTGCCAGCGAGTTCAATCACGTCGCCATCGTGCAGCGGCACCGAATCGCCCACCAGCGGCATGCCGTTGACCATGGGCCTGGCGCTGCCCTCGACATGGGCGAAGACATAACCCGAAGGCCGCCGCGTGATTGAGGCCACCTGCACGCCAGGCTTGCCGACGGTGGTGACCACCTTGGTCAGGCTGACCTCGCGCCCCGACGCGGCACCGCTGAGCACCTTGACCGATGCCGGGCCGCCCGCACCGGCGCCACCCAGCCCACCGAAGCCCGAGCTCGCCGGCTGCGATGGGCTGAAGACCGGCAGCGGCGGCGCGTCGCCGGGCCGCATGATCATGGTCTTTTCGTAGTCGCCGCCATCGTCGGTGAGGTACTTGATCTTGTACTTGCCGATCTCGACGGTGTCGTTATGCGCCAGCAACTGCTTCTTGACGGCCTTGCCGTTGATGTAGGTGCCGTTGGTGCTGTTCAGGTCTTCGATG